>JAJPXK010000086.1:6897-10609 GCA_021205485.1 Clostridia bacterium
ATATAGACCACGGAAAAAGCACCCTCGCCGACAGGCTGATGGAACTTACGGGCCAGGTTTCAGAAAGGGATATGGAAGAACAGCTCCTCGATTCTATGGATATCGAAAGGGAGAGGGGCATTACCATAAAGCTTACGCCCGTAAGAATGTTTTACAAGGCGGACGACGGCAACGAGTACGTTTTTAACCTTATAGACACCCCGGGGCATGTGGACTTTACCTACGAAGTTTCACGCTCGCTCGCCGCGTGCGAGGGGGCCATTCTCGTTGTGGACGCTTCGCAGGGTATAGAGGCACAGACGCTCGCCAACGTTTACCTCGCCCTGGAAAACGACCTGGAAATTTTGCCTGTAATAAACAAGATCGACCTGCCTTCCGCCCGCCCCGAAGAGGCGAAAAAGGAGATTGAGGACGTGATAGGCCTTGACGCCTCTTACGCGCCCCTTGTTTCCGCAAAAGAGGGCATAAATATCAAGGAAATTTTAGAGGATATAGTAAAATACTTCCCCTCCCCCGACGGCGATGAAGACGCCCCTTTAAAGGCCCTGATTTTTGACAGTTACTACGACAATTACAAGGGCGTTATACTTTTTGTACGGCTTAAAGACGGCAAGGTGAAGGTAGGCGACCGAATTAAGACTTTCCGTTCGGACAAGGTGTACGAGGTCACTGAAACGGGCATATTCGCCCCTCAATTAAAATCCAAGGACGGCCTTTCGGCTGGCGAGGTAGGCTATATAGCGGCCTCTATAAAGAGCATACAGGACGTTGCCGTAGGCGACACGGTGACGGGGGCGGACGCTCCCGCGGCAGAGCCATTGCCCGGTTACAAAAAGGCTCAGTCGGTGGTGTTTTGCGGAATTTATCCGCTTGACGGTAGCAAATTCAACGACCTGAAAGAGGCCCTTATTAAGTTACAGTTAAACGACGCCTCGCTTGTCTTTGAGGCGGACAACTCGGTGGCCCTCGGCTTCGGCTTCCGCTGCGGGTTTTTAGGCCTGCTGCATATGGAGATCATACAGGAGAGGATAGAGAGGGAGTTCGGCCTGGATATCATCACCACCGCCCCGTCGGTAAGCTACAAAGTGATAAAGACGGACGGCGGCGAACTGTTTGTGGATAACCCTTCGCACCTTCCCCCTCAGTCCGAAATCGAGCATATGGAGGAGCCTATCGTAAAGGCCGATATCTATTCCCCGCCCGAATATTTAGGGGCGATAATGGATTTGTGCCGCGACAAACGGGGAACCTTCCTTGAGATGAACTATTTAGAGGCAAACCGCGTGCAGCTTGTGTACGAAATGCCTCTCAACGAGATTATTTTTGACTTTTTTGACTCGATTAAATCGCGTACAAGGGGGTACGCGAGCTTTGACTACGAGCTTACGGGCTACCGCCAGAGCAAGCTTGTTAAATTGGACATTATGCTGAACGGCGACGTGTGCGACGCCCTTTCTATGATAGTGCATGAGGATTCGGCGTATACCCGCGGCAGAACGCTGTGTGAAAACCTGAAGGAGGCCATTCCCCGTCAGCTTTTCGAAGTGCCCGTTCAGGCGGCGATAGGCGGCAAAATTATCGCCAGGGAGACGGTTAAAGCCCTGAGAAAAGACGTGCTGGCCAAGTGCTACGGCGGCGACGTCACCCGTAAAAAGAAGCTGCTTGAAAAGCAGAAAGAGGGCAAAAAGCGTATGCGTACCATCGGCACTGTGGAAGTCCCCTCCGAAGTATTTATGCAGATTTTAAAGACGAACAAAGATTGAGCATTACGGCGAACCCCTCAGGCTTCTACCGCTCGCAATGACGGGCAGATTGGTCGAATAGCAAACGTCGTCCTGAGCGAAGTCGAAGGACCTCGCATGAACGTGCGACCGGCAGGCTTGGACGGCAAACAAGTTGTTTAAAAATAATAACGTTTATTATAAAAAATATGGCGAAAAGCTATGTCACAAAATTTTAATCAAAAAGTATACGAATACGTCAAAACGGTGCCGCCCGGAAAGGTGGTGACGTACGGGCAGGTCGCCTGCGCCATAGGCTGCCCTCACAGCGCCAGGCAGGTCGGCTGGGCGTTGCATAAAAACCCCGAATTCGGCGTAATACCCTGCCACAGGGTGGTGTTCGCCGACGGCTCTGTATGTGCGGGCTTCGCCTTCGGCGGAAAAGATGTTCAAAAGGCGATGCTTGAAAGCGAAGGCGTAGAAGTCGCCGACTATAAAATAGATTTAAAAAAATTCAGGTGGAACGGATAATGGAACAGAAACACGCGGGAATTTACGTCCATATACCCTTTTGCAAGAGAAAGTGTTCGTATTGCGATTTTACGTCCTTTCCCGATAAAATTAACCTTGCCGAAAGTTATATGGCTTGCATCTACCGCGAAATGACTTTCCGCAGGGAAGAACTAAAAAATTACGTATTCGATACGCTATATATAGGGGGCGGCACGCCCTCGGTTATCGACGAAAGTTACATCGCGATGCTGGTTGCGTCGGCGAAAAAGAATTTTAATCTTGCAAAAGACGCCGAAATTACCATTGAGGTAAACCCCGGCACGGTGACGGAGGACAAAATCGACCTGTATAAAAAGGTAGGGATAAACCGATTTTCGGTAGGTTTGCAGACTGCCGTAGACAGCCAGCTTGAAGATATAGGCAGAATACACAACACGCAGGACTTTATCGACTGCGCCAACCTTTTAAAGGGGTGCAATTTCAACGCCGACGTTATGATTGGCCTTAAGGGGCAGACGGCGGACGACGTGGTAAACACCATAAATCTGGCGGCAGGCTGCGGGGCGAGCCATATTTCTATGTACGCCCTCACGCCCGAAGACGGAACGCCTGTTTACACTCAATATTTAAACGGCGAACTTCCTGACGGCGACGAGGTTGCCGCCCTTTACGATGCGGGATATGCCCGATTGAAAGAGCTTGGCTTTGCCCGTTACGAAGTGTCTAACTTCTGCAAAAAAGGCAAAGAGAGCCGCCATAATTTAAACTACTGGAGGCGGGGAGAGTATATAGGTTTCGGCGTTTCGGCGTCGTCGTGCATAAACAACGTAAGGTTTACCAATACGTTTGACTTGGACGAGTATTTTAAGTGCATTTTTACCGACCATCTGCCCGTTGTTGACTCTGAAGAGATAGACTTGGAGGGGCAGAAGTTTGAAACGATAATGCTCGCCCTGCGTACGGCCGAGGGGTTGAACACGGTTGATTTTAATTTAAAATTCGCCACGGACTTTTATAAAGAGTTTGCCCCCGTTTTGCAAAAGGTGCAGGAATATGTCAAGACCTGCGGCAATTTTTTTAGAATTAAAGACGAGTACCTCTTTGTGCAGAACAGCATTATTTTAGAATTTTTAAATAGCTGAGGGTATATTGCCGCTTAAAATTAACTGATAAATACACGTAGATAAGGCTAAAATTTATCCACATTTTTAGCTGTTAATAAACTTATTTAACGGTGGATAATGAGAATATTTAAAAAAGTTATCCACATTTATTCCACAATTATATGTGGATTTGCGTGTTTTCAGCCTTTTTTAAGGGCTGTTTCGGGTATTTTTCGCGTAAAGTTATCCACAGTAAAAAATACCGGCAAACGGCGTAAAATCTTTCAAAATTATTTGACAAAAGGGATAAGATTTTATATAATATATAAGCTTGTAAATAAGTTGTTTCACTTAAGGGGTTAAAACCCTAACAAC
>JAJPXK010000183.1 GCA_021205485.1 Clostridia bacterium
TACGATAATAGCTTAAAAAAATTTTTAAAAAACTGTTGATTTTTTTGTATTTGTATGTTAATATAATATAAATATATATAATGCAGTGAAGCGGAATAGTAACTTTGTCTTCTGGTTCAGAGATTTATCGGCAGGTGTAAGATAAACAAAGAGGCATCGCGAACTCGCCGCAGAGCAGATTTGCTGAAAATAGCAGTAGGCGAATACGGTATTCCCGCCGTACAAAGGGCAGGGCATTTAATGTGCCTTAAAGGCAGCGTAAGCTGTAAAGAAGAGTGGTACCACGCGGCGCGGCGTCTCTTTAGACGTTCCGCGCTTTTATATTGCAGCAGGTGCAAACTATGAAAAACTACGACAAATATTCAAAACAATACTATATGCCCCCCGTAAACTGTATGGACTGGGCAAAAAAGGACAGCATAGAAAAGGCCCCCGTATGGTGTTCTGTAGACCTTCGCGACGGCAACCAGAGTTTAATAGAGCCTATGTCGCTTGAAACCAAAGTGGAATTTTTTAAGCTGCTTGTAGAAATCGGCTTCAAAGAGATAGAGGTAGGCTTCCCCGCCTCGTCCGAAACGGAGTACGAATTTTTACGCAGGCTTATAGACGACAACCTCATCCCCGACGACGTAACCATACAGGTTTTGACTCAGGCGAGGGAGCATATCATAAAAAAGACTTTCGAGGCTGTCCGCGGGGCGAAAAACGTCATAGTGCACGTGTACAACTCAACAAGCGTCGCTCAGCGCGAGCAGGTGTTCAAAAAAGATAAACAGGCGATAAAGCAAATTGCCGTAGACGGGGCTGAGCTTTTAAATGAACTTACCGAAAGGGAAGGGGCTTCATACCGCTTTGAATATTCCCCCGAATCGTTTACCGGCACCGAACCCGAATACGCCTTAGAGGTGGTAAACGCCGTGCTTGACGTATGGCAGCCTACGCCCGATAAAAAGGCCGTGATAAACCTTCCCGCCACGGTAGAAAATTCTGTTCCTCACGTCTACGCTCAGCAGATAGAGTATATGCACAAATTTATGAAGTACCGCGACAGCGTAGAAATTTCCCTTCACCCTCACAACGACCGCGGATGCGGCGTCGCGGCGGCCGAGTTAGGCTTGCTCGCGGGGGCGGACAGGATAGAGGGAACGTTATTCGGCAACGGCGAACGCACGGGCAATGTGGATATTGTTACCCTTGCGATGAACATGTTCTCGCAGGGCGTAGATCCTGAGCTCAATTTTGAAAATATGCCTTATATCTGCTCGTTATACAAGTCGTTTACGGGCATGGCGATAAATCCCCGCCAGCCGTACGCGGGCGAGCTTGTATTTGCAGCCTTTTCAGGTTCGCATCAGGACGCCATCGCAAAGGGTATGGACTGGCGCGAAAAGCACGAGCAGAAGGTATGGAACGTTCCCTATCTTCCTATAGACCCTCAGGACGTAGGCAGGCAGTACGACGCCGACGTAATCCGCATAAATTCTCAGTCGGGCAAGGGCGGAGTAGGTTACATTTTACAGACAAACTACGGCATAAATATGCCCGCGGGCATGAAAGAAGTCATGGGCTACGCCGCAAAAGATGTTTCGGATAAACTGCATAAAGAACTCCATCCCGACGAAGTGTATAAGATATTCGAAGATAAGTTTGTATTAAATAGGCAGGCGTTCAACGCCACCGCCTACCACTATAAACAGACGGGCGGCATACACGCTACTGTAACCGTTTTAAAGGACGGCAGAATGGCTGACATCGAGGCCGACGGCAACGGCAGGCTTGACGCCGTTTCCAATGCGTTCAAAAAGTATTTCGGCATAGAGTATACGCTCACATCGTACGAAGAACACGCTTTAACGCAAAAGTCCACTTCGCAGGCTATAGCCTATGTAGGCATACTGGCGAACGGCAAAACTTTCTGGGGCGCGGGCATAGACGAAGATATCATCACCAGCTCCTGCAAAGCCCTGGTTTCTGCCATAAACAACATGCTTGCGTAACTGATGTTTTTCGTCCTGAACGGAGGCGAACCCCTCAGTCACTGCGTGACGGCTCCACTTTTAGTGGAGCATTTTACATGTCATTACGAGTGAGCCTCTATCTGTCATCCTGAGCGTTAGCCGAAGGATCCCGCGGGCACCAGCGGACAGTCAGGTACGATGCATAAGCAAATAAAAACCCTTCAACAATCAAAAGCGTACAAGCTATAAATTCATTCTATATACATTTATTTGACTTTAATAAACTTTTGCGATATAATTACGTCATATAAATAAAAAAAGGTGGATTTAATGTATCCTTATGGTTTAATTCACGGCTTAATGCCAGGTTCAGGCGTATACGATATTTACCTGTACGGCATATGTATGGCCGTAGGCATAATTTTATGCTTTGTATTCCTTTTGTGGACGTTCAGCTACAAAAACTTTAACGAAAAAAGCACCGATATAATGCTGTTCGTAGGGGTTTTAGCCACGGCGATAGGCATTCTGTTTGCAATGCTCTTTCAGTCTGTATACAATTATATCGATTCAGGCGACTGGTCGTTCGGCTCGATGACATTCTTAGGCGGGCTTATAGGCGGCGTAGGCTTTTATCTTTTGTTTTATTTCGGATATACAAGGCTTGTCGCCCCACGCGCGAAGCGGCAGTGGCTTAAAAACGATATGAACGCAACCCTTGCGGACGCCGTTCCGTTTATACCTATAGGTATAACGATGGCGCACGCTTTCGGCAGGCTCGGATGCTTTTTCGCAGGTTGCTGCTACGGCGTAAAAACCGACGCATGGTACGGCATACAGTTTGCGACAACTTCAACAAAAGTTGTGCCTACTCAGCTTTTTGAGTGTATATTTTTAGTATTATTGACCATTATAATGGCCTTGTTGTACTTTAAATTTCACTTCAACTGCAACTTCGGCGTGTATTGCATAGCGTACGGTGTGTGGCGTTTTGTCCTTGAATTCTGGAGGGGGGACTACAGAGGCTCGTTTATCGCAGGCCTTACGCCCTCGCAGTTCTGGTGTATAGTTATGGTCCTGTTAGGCATAGGATACTTCTTCGCCTATAAATATATCTTCAAAAAGCATATGAAGCATCCCGAGTTGCAACCTCCTGTAAACCCTAAAAAGGCGAAAACGGTTGAAGGGCCCGACGGCGAATAACTTAAAAAAATTTTAACCCCGACAAAATCGGGGTTTTTCTTTTGTCAAAATTAATGTATAAACATTTTTTACCTTCACATACTTTTCTTGTAAATGATTTTACAGGAGATTATATGAAAGCTACAGGAATAGTAAGAAGAATAGATGAATTAGGCAGGGTGGTAATACCTAAAGAGATAAGAAATACCTTAAGGTTAAAATCGGGCGACCCGCTTGAAATTTTCACCGACCGCGACGAGCTGATGTTAAAAAAATATTCGCCTATCGCCTCATTGGAAAAATTTTCTGAGGGAACGGCCAAAAGTTTAAACGATTTGTCGGGGCACCTTGCCATAGTTTGCGACACAGACGGCGTTTTGTACGCCGCGGGTACGGGCAAAAAGGAAGTGTCGGGCAAAAATCTTTCGGCGGCTATGGATAACATCCTTACGGGCAGAAAGAGCTATATAGCTAACCTTTCGGAAGGGGGAGACATCGTGCCTATAACCGAGGGCGGGGAAAGCTCGGTTACGGCGCAGATTATAGTGCCTATCGTCGCGGGCGGCGACTGCCTCGGGGCGATAGCCCTCGTTTCCAGCGAGCAGGGCGCTAAAATAGAAGCGGGGGCGGTAAAGCTCGCGCAGCTTTCGGCTACGATTTTAGCTAACCAGTTTGAGTGATTTTATATCCGCCAGGGCAGTGAAAAAATCTGATTGCCCCCGTACTATGGCTAAACTAACGATAAAAAAGCAGTCCTATATAAAAGGCGCCGCCATATTGTCTGCGGGCGGGTTTGTTTCCAAAATTTTAGGGGCGTTATACCGCATACCGCTCACCAATATTTTAGGCGGCGAGGGAATAGGCGTTTACCAGATGGTCTTTCCCCTTTACTGTATTCTTTTAACCGTCGCCGCGTCGGGAATTCCCGCCGGCATTGCCCGCCTTGTGTCGTCTGGCTGCGGGGAAGGGGCCGAAAAATCCGCCTTTCGTCTGTACGGCGCGATAGGGCTTATCGGCTCAATTCTTTTGTACCTCGCGGCGAAGCCTCTTTCCCTTTTGCAGGGCGAAACGGCGGTAGAGTTGTGCTGCAAAATGCTCTCTCCCGCCGTATTTTTCGTGTCGATGATGTCGGTTGTAAGGGGATATTTTCAGGGCAGGGGAAATATGCTGCCGACGGCCGCCACCGAAATTTCCGAACAGCTAATAAAGGTAATTTTCGGCTGCGTCCTCGCCTGTTTAAACCGGAATAACCTCGCCTCGGCGGTGGCGTCTACGCTCGCGGCGGTTACGATAAGCGAAGCGTTGTCTGCCGTTCTGGCCTTTATATTTTACAGAAAAGAAGATGCTGTAAAGCCCCTTTACAGGCAGAGGCAGGCAAGCTATAAAAGCATACTCGCGTACACAATTCCTCTCACTTTTACGGCGATGGCTTTGCCTTTAAGCCAGCTCGCGGAGAGCATTTTGGCCGTAAATCTTCTCAGGCGTGCGGGGCAGAACGCGACGGCTTTGTATGGAATTTTTTCGGGATGCGCCGTAACTATAGTAAATTTGCCCGTTTCGGTGACGTACGGACTGGCGGCGGCGAGCGTTCCGCATATCTCGCCAGAGGCGGCCCGCGGCAAAATGTCGTCCGCCAAACTAAAGGCTGTAAAATGTCTGTTTCTTACCCTGGCCGTAGCGGCGCCGGCGGCAGTCGGTTTGTATATTTTCGCCCCGCTGGCCGCAAAAATTATCTTCCGTTCGCTCGATAAAAGCCAGACCGATTTATTGATACGCCTTGTACGCGTTATGGCGGTTAACGCCGTCACTCTTTCGCTCGCGCAAACCTCGTCCGCCTGTTTAACCTCGTTAGGCAGTCCCGTAAAGGCGGCGATATCGCAGTGGTTTACCGCGATTTTGCGTGTGGCTTTAGCCGCTATGCTGATAAAATTCACCTCGCTTTCCATAACTTCGCTCGCGATAGCCGCAGATTGCTCTTATTTGGTTGCAGTTTTGTTAAATATTTGGTATATTATAAGGGCAAAACAAAAGGCAGGAGGCGTATATGAAAATAACGTTGGTAGGTCTCGGATTAAAAGAAGGCGATCTGAGCGGCAGGGCGATTGACGCCCTCTCGTCAGGGGCGAAAATTTATGCCCGTACGGCAAATTGCCGTTCGTATAAATCATTGAAAAATTTTGAAGTTCAGCCGCTTGACGAGCTGTTTTTGTCGAGCAGAAACTTTGATACTTTAAACAAAAAACTCGCCGATACAATAATCAGGCAGTCAAAGCTCACCGACGTTGTGTACTGCGTAGACGGCGCCGTGTGCGAGGATAACGCCTGCAAGATTATTCTCGCAAAAAAGAAAGACGCCGAGGTGATAGAGGGCGTTTCCAAAACTTCGCACGCCGTAAATATCGCCAAAATAAAAAATTCGTGTATATCTTCCGTCTCGGCGTACGATATAAAAAGTCTTAAGCCCTCGCCCGCCGCGGTGGTGTACGATATAGACAGTTATTTTGCCGCATCAGAGGTGAAAATCGCGCTTTCTGACCTTTTCGGCGAAGAGGCAGACTGTACATTTATCTGCGGCGATAACGCCGTTAAAATTAAAATTTACGAAATCGACCGCCAGAAAAATTACGATATGACCTGCGCCGTCGCTGTGGAAGAAGGGGAATTTTTGACAAAAGAACGCTACGACTATAACGACGTTTTGAATATCGTCCGCATACTCAGGGCCCCCGGCGGCTGCCCCTGGGACAGGGCGCAGACCAACGAAAGCATCCGCCAGAATATGATTGAGGAAGCATACGAGCTTGTAGACGCGGTAAATAAAAACGACGACGACATGCTTACAGAAGAGACGGGCGACGTTCTGCTGCAGGCGGCTTTCCACACCGTTTTAAAGGAAGAACAAGGGGCTTTTACCTCGCAGGACGTAACCACGGGGCTTGTAAAAAAGCTCATTTTCCGCCATTCACATATATTCGGCAAGGATAAAGCATCCGACGAAAATTCGGCGTTAGGCGTATGGGACAAAAATAAAGAGATTGAAAAACAACATTCCACTTACGGCGAATCTGTGGCGGCCGTTCCCGACAATTTCCCCGCGTGCATGCGGGCTCAGAAGGTGCAAAAACGGGCTGCGAAGGCGGGGCTTGACTATCTTTCGGCGATGTCTGCGGCAGATAAACTCACCGAAGACACCGACAGTTGCATAAACGCTCTTTTAGACGGCAAGCAGGCCGAGGCTGAAAAGTTGTGCGGAGATATGCTCTTTGACGCAGTTTCGGTATGCCGCCTCGCGGGGGCGGACAGCGAACAGGCCCTCGCCGTACGTACGGCGGAGTTTGCCGAGCTGTTTATCAAGGCGGAAGAAATTGCCCTTTCCGAGGGTAAAAAGGTCAAAGATTTTGGCGAATTAGAGTGGAATTGGTATTTGTTAAGGGCAAAAAATGCAATTAAAGGCAATTAATATAGACGGCTTGCAGACGCCTAACAACGTCTTTCTGGCCCCGCTCGCAGGCTATACCAACGCCGTTTTCCGCAAAATGTGTTACGGCTTAGGGGCAGGGCTTACCTTTACCGAGATGGTGAGCGCCAAGGGCCTATGCTATAAGAGCAACGCTTCGGCGGAACTGTTGTTTGTAACCGAAGATTACGGCGGGATAAAAGCCTGCCAGCTTTTCGGCGGCGAACCCGAATACATAAAAATGGCGGCAGAAAGCGAGCATGTCGCCCCGTTTGATCTGATAGACTTAAATTTCGGTTGCCCCGTGCCTAAAATTTTTAACAACGGCGAAGGCAGCGCTCTTTTAGCCGACTTTGACAGGGCGGGCAGAATTATAAAAGCTGCCAGGTCAAGCGGTAAAAGGGTAAGCGTAAAATTCCGCATAGGAATAACCGAAGGCAACTTCGTCGCCGCAGATTTTGCAAAAATGTGCGAGGATAGCGGAGCCGATATGCTTACCGTGCACGGCAGAACGCGGGATAAAATGTATGCCGGCGAGGTAAATTACGGCCAGATAGAGGCTGTAAAAAAGGCTGTAAATATACCCGTAATAGCCAACGGCGGCGTATTTTGCGAAGCCGACGCCGACAAACTTGTAAACAATACGGTAGCCGACGGCGTAATGCTCGCACGGGGCGCCATGTACGACCCGTCGTTATTCTGCGAGATAACTCATAGCCCTGTTCCCGATAAAAAACAGCTTATTTTAAAACAGTTAGAGGACACATTAACCTATTACGGCGAAAGATTTTGCCTTGTTTTTATGCGGAAAATGGTTGCTTTTTATACAAAAGGCGGCAAAAATTCTTCAGCGCTCCGTACTAAACTTTTCGCCTGTAACTCTGTAGGCGAACTTAAGACCATGATAGAAGGCGTTGAGTGGTGAAAAATGAAAAAAGGTCTTATATTAAACAACGCGTATTCTACGCTTAAATCCAGCCTCAACCAGTCGGCGAGGCTTAAAGATGAGTTTGCAAAACTCGGCGTACAGATTGACGTAAAGCCGAATAATTTTTTCCCTGCGACAATAGAGGACGGAAATATAAAAAGCAAAGTCTGCGGCTATGACTTTTGTATTTACCTCGATAAAGATAAGTACATATCCGATATGCTTGAAAAAAGCGGCTTGCGGCTTTTTAACAGCCATAAGGCGATATGCGACTGCGACGACAAAATGGTTACGTCAATCCGCCTTGCAAACCTCGGCGTAAAAATGCCTGAGACAATTCCCGGCTTTTTGTGTTACGATCCTGACGCAAAAATCCAGACGTCGGCTCTTGACTATATAGAGGGAGAACTCGGCTACCCCGTGGTAGTTAAAACGAGCTACGGCTCTTTAGGAAAGGGCGTTTTCAAAGCCGACGACAGAGGCGGGCTTTATAAAATAATGGAAGAAGTAAAATGTATACCTCATCTTTTTCAGCAGTTTATAAAGGAAAGTTCTGGTACAGATTTGCGGGTGATCGCTGTAGGCGGAAAGTGTGTCGCCGCGATGAAGCGGACGGCTGAAAACGATTTCCGTTCCAATATAGAGCTCGGCGGCAAAGGCGAAAAGTTTGAGCTGTCGGACGATATAAAAAATTTGTGTAAAAAGGTGAGCGAAGCTTTAGGCCTTGACTATTGCGGGATAGATATTTTGTTTGGCAAAGATGGCCCCCTTGTATGCGAGGTAAACTCCAACGCGTTTTTCGGCGGGATAGAGGGGGTAACCAAAGCAAACGTCGCAGCTTGTTACGCCGAATATATTTACGGTAAAATCTATTTAAAATAAGGTTGCTCCGCCTTTTTTGTACGGTGGCGGAGGAGGACGGCGAAATTTTTTTAAGGGTACTCAATGTGCCCTTTTTTAGTGCAAAAATCAATAAAAAATACTGTATTATGTCACACATAGTACTATGCAAAAGATTAAATAGTATATATTTTACCGCCTTTGCTTAAAATATTATTATGATAAAGGCGGTATTTGATAAAATTGCAGAAACGTTTAAATATTACTCGGACAGGCGTTTTACAACAATTTCAGGTACTCTCGTCTATTTCTTTCTGATGAGCCTGGCGCCCTTTTTATTCTGGCTTTCGCTCTTTTTCGGCGATATAGATATCACGGCCATAACAAGCATTCCGCTGCTTTCAGCCGCCGCCCCGTTTATAGAGGATATTCAGTCCAACGCCCTGAGCGCCACAAGCGGGGCGGGGATAATTTTTATTGTAACCACCCTCTATTCGTCTACAAATTTTTTCTTCCACCTAAGGCGGAGCGGAGAAATTATTTACGGCAGCAATTTCAAAAAGGGAGGGGTTAAACTAAGGCTGTATTCCCTCGGCGTCATTATCGCCGCCCTGTTTTTGACGTCGGCCGCGGTGAGCGTGTTGATTTTCGGCGGCAGGATTCTTTCAAAAATTTTTAATCGCCTTTGCGCTGAAATTATAATTTACGCTTTTACACTCGCGGCCGTAACAATAATGGCTGTGCTTTTAAACCTGTTTATCTGCCCGTATAAAATTAAATTTTCGCAGGTTTTGGCGGGGAGCCTGTTAACCGTTCTTTTGTGGATTGTGTGCGGCGTCGGTTTTGCCGTCTATTTAAAATTTGCCACCCCCGGCAAACTCTACGGCAAAGTCGCGTCTTTAATTGTATTTTTATTGTGGTGCTATCTTATGATGAACAGCTTTGTGATAGGCGTGATATACAACGGAAGATACGCCTCGGCGTACCGCGTCAAAGAGATTTTCTGACATAAAAAAATCGGGCCATAAATGGCCCGAAAAAACTTTTTATTGAATTATCTTTCTTTTACGGCGCAAGCTATGGCGAGAGAGCCCGGCCCGATATGTACCGATACGCTTAAAGAGAGGGGGTTGATATATTCTACGGGCAACCCTAAATATTCTTCTGCTTCGGCTTTGAATATTTCGGCTTCGGCGAGATTTTCGGTATGAGCTATAAATATAGTCATTTTCCCGGCCTTGTAAAGGTCGTTAAATCTCGTATCCAGATCCTTCTTTATGGCGTCAAGCATTATCTTTTTGGCGTCGTGCATTTTTCTCGGCTTTGCAAACTGGTCAAGCTTGTCGCCCTGAATCTGCAAAACGGGTTTGATTTTTAAAAGGGTGCCTATCGCCGCGACGGCGGGGGTAAGCCTTCCGCCTTTTTTAAGGTATTTAAGCGTGTCTACCGTTATGTATATGCTCGACTGCATAGATGTTTCCATAAGCCAGTCGGCGATTTCTTTGCCCGTCTTGCCCTGTTTTGCGAGAGCCAAAGCGTCTAAAACAGCGCTTTTTTGCGTGAATGAAACTCTTTTATTGTCTATAACGAATACTTTTCCCGCAAATTCGGGGTCTTCGGCAACATGCTGCGCCGAATGAACTGTTTCAGAAAGTCCGCTTGAAATAGGAATAAAGATAACGTTGTCGTTTTCTTTAAGAAGGTTTCTCCATGTGTCGGCCATATCGTAAGAGCTCGGCTGCGAGGACGAAACGGTTACGCTGTCGTCTTTAAGTTTTTCGTAAAACTGTTCCTGCGTAAGGTTGATATCCTCTAAAAAAGTTTCTCCGTTTATAATGGAGGGGGTAGGGATAACGGTAACTCCAAGCTCTTTCGCTTCTGCCTGAGTTATGCCGCTGTTGCTGTCTGCTACTATCGCTATTTTCATAAATCGTAAATTTACTCCTTTAAAAAGTATATTTTTATTGTACTACAAAACAATGCGTTAAGTCAAATAAATAAAGCAGCGGGGTAAAAGCGAGCGTACTTTTACCCCTATTTGCACAAATTGTTAAATTTCAG
>JAJPXK010000089.1:0-37185 GCA_021205485.1 Clostridia bacterium
CTTACGCCCTCACGCAGAATGACAGGAAAAAGGCTCCCCTGATAGAGAAGCCCGTCTCCCTTGTCATCCTGAGCGGAGGGCGTAAGCCCGCAGTCGAAGGACCCCGCGGGAACCCGCGACCAGCAACAGCAGGGGCCTCCCTTGCCTTCCCCTTGAGGGTAGCGTAGCATACATAGTAGAAGGTGGCGGCGTAGCCGTCGGATGAGGATTTTGATATGAAATTCAAAAAACTATTGGCGGCGTTATTCGCCGTAGCGGCGATGTTCTGCGTATCGGCGTTATCCGCCTGCGACAACAGCGTGGCAGGCAAAACGTATAGCTACAGCTATTCGGCCGTCAACGTGTCGGAGTACGAGGGGGATAGTTCGCATTATCCTACAGACGAGAGACTTGCTCAGTATGAAGAAAAATTCTCGTCGCTCTACTTTGCTTTTAACGAAGACGACACTTTTGAGGCTTGCTACCTCGGCGGTTTGTCGCAGACGCCTTATGTTCTGGAAGGCTGGTACAGAGAAGGCTCTGACGAAGAAGGGGATTATGTAAAAGTTTACGACTCTGAGAATTTTTATAATATTGACTTCGGCAGTTACCGTTTATACAAAGAAGGTTCTTCTTTGCGCATGCCGTACGGATACTATAGCAGTTCTGACGGAACCATTTACATAGAAGTTTACTTCAAAGCTTAACCGAATACACAACGCATACCCCCGAACGGCGACAGCCGTCCGGGGATTTTTTATATTGATACAATAAAACTTATCATATTTTTCTTGACATTTATTCGGATAAGTGTTATATTCTTCATTACCGACCGACAGTCGGTTTATAATATGGAGGACTTATGAGAGTTGTAAAAGAGGCAGAAGTAAGAAAGAGTGAAATATTGGATATAGCCGAACAGCTTTTTAATACAAAAGGCTACGCCGATACGTCTATCAGCGACATTTTAGAGCGGTCTGGCATAGCGCGCGGAACGCTTTACTACCATTTTGCAAGTAAAGAGGATATTTTAAACGCTGTGGTGGAGAGGAACCTCGGTTCCCTCGCGGAGGAAATGCAAAAGATAGCCGACAGCGATTTGAGCGTATTCGACAAGTATTACAAAATTATCGGGATACAGATGAATCAAGGTTCAGTAACAGAGGTGCTGCACAATATTGAAAACGCGCAGTTCCATCAAAAGAGTTTTTCGCTCGGACTCGCGAAGTTTGCCCCCGTCTATTGTCAGGTAATCGAGGAAGGTATTAAACGGGGTGTATTCCATACCGGATATCCCCGCGAAACGGCGGAACTGCTGCTTTGCGCCTCGCGCATAACCGACCCCGGTATTTTTACCTGGACCAAAGAGCAGCTTTCGGAAAAAAATGAGGCCTATATATGCCTTTTAGAGAGGGCTTTAGGTACTGAAAAGGGATATTTTTTGCCCTTTTTGCCGCTTTTAAATAAACAGGAACAGAGGTGACTAAAAAATTAATGACGCAAGCTAAGATAAAACAAAAAAGTTCGCTCACTCAAGGGAAAATTTTCGGCCCTTTAATGAAGTTTATGCTGCCCGTCTTCTGCGCTACCTTTTTACAGGCGATGTACGCCGCCGTGGACTTGGTTGTTATAGGGCAGTTTGTAGAGGACGTAAACGCCAGCTCGGCTGTAGGCACGGGCGGTATGATTATGACCCTGATTACATACGTAATTCAAGGTTTGACTACCGGTATAACAGTAACCCTTGGCAGATATATCGGCGCGAAAGACAGAGAGGGCGCAACCCGAACGGTAGGCTCGGCAATCTGTATATTTGCCGTTTTAGCGGTAATTCTTACTGTAATTATGGAAGTAGGGGCCCCCTTTTTTGCGCAGTGGATGAACGCGCCCGATGTTGAACAGACGACGTTATATCTCCGCATTTGCGGCGGCGGACTTATATTTGTAACCGCCTATAACGGCATAAGCGGACTATTTAAGGGCATAGGTAACTCTAATTTGCCTCTTGTGTTCGTCGGTATTGCCTGTGTTGTAAATATCGGACTTGACTTATTGCTCGTCATCGTTGCAAAGCTCGGAGTCGCGGGCGTTGCTGTCGCAACAATTTCAGCGCAGGCGGTAAGCGTTGTACTTTCATTAATTATTCTTGCCCGCAAAAAACTGCCGTTTGACGTAAAATTTAAATTTATACGTTTCAATAAGGGGCAGACAAAGTCTATACTTTTAGCGGGTATTCCCCTTGCTTGCCGGGACTTTTTGACAAACTTCTCGTTTGTAGTTATCAATTCTGTAGCCAACAAACTTGGCGGCGACCCTACACAGTGGGAATTTATTGCCGCAGGCTATGCGGTAGACAATAAACTTACCGCCTTTATGATGGCGCTTCCCGTCGCTTTTTTACAGACAATGTCGGTATTTACCGCACAGAACGTCGGTGCTAAACAACCAAAAAGAATTAAAAAAGGGCTTATATATATGATTTTTGCCGCTATAGTCGGCGGCATCCTGCTGGCTTCTTTATGTGTATTTGGCGGTAGCGCTATATCAAGTATTTTCACTTCTAACGAGAAAAGCATTGAATATGCGGCGCTATACTTAAAAGGCTACGCGGCGGACGCGTTAATCGCCTGTCTGCTGCTCATGATAATGGGCTATTTCAACGGGCAGGGACATACTACCTTTTCAATGGTACAGGGTCTTATAGGCGCTTTCTGCGTGCGTATTCCGATTATTCTTATTATATCCAATATGGCGGACGCGACGCTCTTTCAGATTGGTTTTTTCGGCGCGTTCGGTACATACGCGCAGCTTATAATTTGTATCTGCTTCTTCTTTATTTTCAGAAAGAAAGACAATAAAAAGTTTCAGGTCGATTAACGTATCCCCGAACGGCGACAGCCGTCCGGGGATTAAATTTTTCTTAAATTTCACAGAAAAATTTTTTTAGAAAAGCCTGAATTTCGCGTAAAAAGTGTTAATTTTTAACAAAACGAGGTAAAAATTTTCCTTGAAACGGGTATAAGAAAATATTATACATAAATTCGTCGGCCAAAGAACCCTCTTTTGCGGCTCAAAATTTAAATTGCAATATTTTGTAGGCTCCACAAAATATTGTTTAATTTTACATATTTTCGTCAATATATAGGGCGTTTCCGCCGTTTAGAAAGCAGGGCCATTCAATCCGCTAAAAAAGTACTTAAAACGGGGCAAAAACGGCAAAAAAATGCTTAAAATCGCAAAAAAAAGTTAATTCAAACGCTTGACTTGTCGTTTTAATTATTATATAATAGTCGAGCGTGTTCAAAAGAGTGCGTATGGGAAGAGGCGTAAAGTTACTGCAAAATCCGTCCTGAAGCCGACGGAACAGATAATTTCCGCTGACAAATGTCGGGGCCTGACCCCGGCGACTAACCGTGGCTTATTTTTATTACGCCAAAAGTTTGGTGTTTTTTTATTGAAAAAAGCGCGATACACACGGGTAAGTTGACACGTTTCAAAATTCATTTCTTGTTAGTATAAAAAGGAGAATAAAAATGGCAGGACAAAAAATCAGAATCAAACTTGCGGCATACGATCACGAGCTTGTAGACCTCGCAGCTTCGCGTATAGTGGAGACTATGAAAAAGAGCGGGGCTAAAATTTCAGGGCCCATACCCCTTCCTACCGAAAGGGAGATAGTAACCATCCTTCGCTGCCCTCACAAATACAAGGACAGCCGCGAACAGTTCGAACAGCGCACCTATAAGAGGATTATAGACATATACACCCCTAACGCGAAGCTTTTAGACACCGTTCACCTTCCCGCGGGCGTAGACATCAAAATCAAGCTGTAATCCGCCATATACCATATAATATATATAAGCAAATTAAGGACGGCTATAGGGCTTCCCCTTGAGGGGAAGCTGTCAACAAAGTTGACTGATGAGGTGGATTTGTAAACACCTCAACCACCGCAAGCGGTCCCCCTTCCCCTCAAGGGGAATGCTGAACAGTTATTTAATACTCTACACCTTTTCGGCGACGCGTAGGCGGCGGGACGTAAAGGAGCGGTATTTTCAATAAATAAAACGGAGGAACTTTATCAATGAATAAAGCAATCATCGGCCGTAAAGCTGGAATGACTCAGATATTTACGGCGGAGGGCAAGGTTATACCCGTAACCGTAATAGAAGCGGGCCCCTGCCCCGTAGTGCAAATCAAAACTGTTGAAAAAGACGGCTACGCCGCTTTAAAGCTCGGTTTTGACGAAACGGACGAAAAGAGCCTTAACAAGCCCGAACTCGGCCAGTTTAAAAAGGCCGGCGTAAAGCCCTGCAAAGTGCTTAAGGAATTCAGGCTTGCAGACCTTTCTTCCTACAGCGTAGGCGGAGAAGTCAAGGCCGACGTATTCGCCGCAGGCGACAAAGTAGACGTTCACGGCGTATCCAAAGGCCACGGCTTTTCGGGCGTTATCAAAAGATGGAACCAGCACAGGCTGAAGGAAACGCACGGCGTAGGCCCCGTTCACAGGGAACCCGGTTCAATGGGCGCGAACAGCTCCCCTTCAAGGGTATTTAAAAATAAACGCCTCCCCGGCCAGTACGGCGTGGAACACGTTACCGTTCAGAACCTTGAAATCGTAAGAGTAGACGTTGCAAGAAATTGCATTCTGATTAAGGGATCCGTACCCGGACCCGAGGGCAGCGTCGTAACTATTAACGACACCGTTAAATAAGGAGGACGAGAGATATGCCCAGCGTAAAAGTATATAAGATGGACGGCACCGAAGCCGGAACCATGGAATTAAACGAAAGCGTGTTCGGCGCGGAGTACAACGAAGCGCTCATACACCAGGCGGTAGTCACCCGCCTTGCAAACGAGAGACAGGGCACAAAGTCCACGCTCACCCGTACGGAAGTAAGGGGCGGCGGACGCAAACCCTGGAGGCAGAAGGGAACGGGCAATGCCCGCCAGGGCTCTATAAGGGCTCCTCAGTGGGTAAAAGGCGGCGTTGTGTTCGCCCCTAAGAGCCGCGACTTTTCCAAGGATATGAACAAAAAGGCCAAGGCTGCGGCGCTTGTATCCGCCCTTTCAAAGAAGGTTGCCGACGGCGAACTTGTGGTAGTCGAAGCCCTTTCCGTTGAAAACGGCAAAACCAAAGAGATGGTCGCCTTCAAAAAGGCGTTAAACCTTGACAAATCGGCCGTTGTCGTAATGGATAACGACGATATAAAGGTAATCCGCGCCGCTCAGAACATACAAAAGCTTACAACTCTTCCCGTAGAACAGATCTCTACGTACGAAGTAGTCGCAAACGACAAAGTAGTTCTCACCAAAGAAGCGGTTAAAAGAATCGAGGAGGTCTACGGTAAATAATGTTAGCTGAAGATATCATCATCAAACCCCTGCTTACAGAAAAGGGTTACGACGGTATAGCCGACAAGAAGTACACCTTCATCGTTGCAAAGTCGGCAAACAAGACTGAAATTAAGATTGCCGTTGAAAAGCTGTTCGACGTTCAGGTGCAGAGCGTGAACACCGTAAGCTGCAAAGGCAAACTTAAGAGAATGGGAAGAAGCCAGGGATACGCGCCCGATTACAAAAAGGCTGTGGTACAGCTCAAGGCCGATTCCAAAGCGATAGAGTTCTTTAACTCACTGTCATAAGGAGGTTGTAACATGGCAATCAAGAGATATAAGCCTACTTCGCCCGCCCGCCGTTTTATGACGGTAAGCACTTACAGCGAGCTTACGGGCGATAAACCCGAAAGAAGCCTCCTGCACGACAAGCGCAAGACCGGCGGCAGAAACAACATGGGCAGGATTACCGTGCGTCACATCGGCGGCGGCAACAAGACCAAATACAGAATAATAGATTTCAAACGCAATAAAGACGGCATCCCCGCCACCGTAAAGAGCATTCAGTACGACCCTAACCGTTCGGCTCACATAGCCCTTTTGGTTTACGCCGACGGCGAAAAGAGGTATATCCTCGCCCCCGTAGGTTTAAACGTAGGCGACAAAGTGGTTTCGGGCAAAGGCGCCGACATAAAAGCGGGCAACACTCTTCTTCTTGAAGACATCCCCGTAGGTACCGTCGTTCACGCGATAGAGATGCAGCCCGGAAGGGGCGCACAGATAGCCCGCGCGGCAGGCATTTCCGCTCAGATAATGGCAAAGGAAGGCGCTTACGCCACCATAAAGATGCCTTCGGGCGAAATGCGTCTCATTCCCGTCAAATGCAGGGCTACGATAGGCCAGGTAGGCAACCTCGAGCACGAGATCGTTCACCTCGGCAAAGCCGGCAAGACGAGATACCTCGGCGTAAGGCCTACCGTCCGCGGTTCAGTCATGAACCCTAACGATCACCCTCACGGCGGCGGCGAAGGCAAGAGCCCCGTAGGCCACGCAGGCCCTATGACCCCTTGGGGCAAGCCTGCTTTAGGTTACAAGACAAGAAAGAAGAAGAACACTTCTTCCAAGTTCATATTAAAGAGAATAAATTAAGGAGGAATAGAAAATGTCAAGAAGCGTTAAAAAAGGACCTTACGTCGAAGCCCGTCTGTTGTCCCGCATAGAGGCAATGAACGCCGCAGGCGAAAAGAAAGTTCTTAAAACATGGTCAAGGGCAAGCACAATATTCCCCCAGATGGTCGGCCACACGATAGCTGTGTACGACGGCAGGAAGCACGTTCCCGTGTATATAACCGAAGATATGGTAGGCTGCAAGCTCGGCGAGTTTGCCCCTACCCGCACTTTCAAAGGACACGCGGCCAAGACGACCAAGAAGTAAGGAGAATGAATTATGGCAAGCAATACAAATAAAAAAGCTGAAAGAATTGCCGCAAATAAGGACAGACGCCCTTACGCTACGGCAAAATATATAAGAATTTCCCCTTACAAAGTAAGGACGGTTCTTGCCCTTATCAGGGGTAAGAGCGTAGAAGAAGCCGAGGCCATACTTACCTATTGCAGCAAGGGCGGCAGCGAAGAAGTCAAAAAGGTTCTTCTCTCCGCGGCGGCTAATGCGGAACACAACAACGGCATGGACAGGGGCGACCTTTTCGTCGCCGAAGCCTATGCGGACGGCGGTCCTCACCTTAAGAGAATGCAGCCCGTATCCAAAGGACGCGGCAGGGCGATCTTAAAGAGAACGAGCCACATCACCGTTATCCTTGACGCGAAGAATATTTAAGGAGAGTAAAGTATGGGACAGAAAGTTAATCCTCACGGTTTAAGAGTAGGCGTAATTTCCTCATGGGACACACAGTGGTACGCCGATAAAAAGGATTTCGCTAAATTCATAAAGGAAGATAACGTTATCCGCAAATTCCTTAAAAAGAAGTATTACGACGCGGCGATAAGCAAAATTACCATCGTAAGGGCCGCAAATAAAGTAGAAGTAAGCATCTACACCGGCCGCCCCGGCGTGCTTATCGGCAAGCAGGGTTCTGAGATAGAGGTCATCAAAAAGGACCTTTCCAAACTCACAAAGGGCAAAGTCGTAATTATAAACGTTAAAAAGATAGACAAGGTAGACCAGGACGCGCAGCTTGTGGCCGAAGCGGTAGCCGCTCAGCTTGAAAAGCGCGTATCTTACAGAAGGGCTGTAAAACAGCAGATATCCAAAGTTTCGAAGACAGGCGTCAAGGGCGTTAAAATCACCGTCAGCGGCAGATTGGACGGCAGGGAAATCGCGGGCAGCGAAAGCTACCACGACGGTTCCATTCCCCTTCAGACCATTCGCGCGGATATAGACTACGGCTTTGCTGAAGCTCACACCACGTTCGGCGTACTCGGCGTTAAATGCTGGATATACAAGGGCGAAGTTATAGGCTCCAGAAAGCTTATGATCTCAGACGGAGGCGAAGAATAAAATGTTAATCCCTAAGAGAGTTAAAAGAAGAAGACAGCACCGCGGCAGAATGAAGGGCAGGGCGCAGAAAGGCAACATAGTCGCCTACGGCGAGTATGGTTTAGTCGCCGAAGAATGCGCGTGGATAACCTCTAACCAGATAGAGGCGGCCCGTATCGCGATGACAAGGTTTATAAAGAGGGGCGGCAAGGTCTGGATAGACATATTCCCTCACAAACCCGTTACAAAGAAGCCCGCCGACACCCGTATGGGCAGCGGCAAGGGCGCCGTAGAATACTGGGTAGCCGTAGTTAAACCCGGCAGGGTTATGTTCGAAATGGCGGGCGTACCCGAAGAAGTGGCAAGGGAAGCTATGCGTCTTGCCAGCCACAAACTGCCTATAAAGTGCAAGTTTGTCAAGAAGGAGTCGGCTGTTGCCGAAGGCGGTGAAGCGAATGAAGGCTAAAGAAATAGTAAATCTTACAGATGCGGAACTCGACGCGAGGCTGAAGGAGCTTAAAACCGAGCTTTTCAATCTTCGTTTCCGCCATGCGAGCGGCCAGCTTGACAACCCTATGCAGATAAAACTCGTAAAAAAGGATATCGCAAGGGTAAACACCGTTATAAGGCAGAGGCAGCTTAAGGGTTAAGGAGATTTTTTATGGAAAGAACGACGCTCAGGAAAGAAAGAGTAGGGCTTGTAGTTTCCGACAAGATGGATAAGACGGTTGTAGTAGCCATCACCGAAAAGAGCAAGCACCCCCTGTATAAAAAGACAATTACCAAGACCACGAAGTTCAAGGCTCACGACGAAAACAACGAGTGCGGCGTTGGCGACAAGGTAAGGATAGTAGAAACAAGGAAGCTCTCCAAAGACAAAAACTGGAGGGTGGCCGAAATTATAGAAAAGGCTAAATAATAGTCTTTTCGCAAACAATCACTTTGCACGACTGTTTTTTTAGTCGCAAAAGTCCCTTGCATTCCCCCTGCGGGGGAAGGGGGGACCGCTCGCGGTGGATGAGGGGATAATAAAGCCCTCATCAGTCAACTTCGTTGACAGCTTCTCCCCGAGGGAAGCCGATAATGCGGCAAATTTGCCGGACAGTCCTCTGCAAAAGTTACCGACGATTATAGTAAAACATGATATTTTGGCTATATATCGGGGGTAACGGTTGTTGTAAGTAACATAAATCAAGGAGAATTTATATGATACAACCCCAGACAAGGCTCAAAGCCGCCGACAACAGCGGCGCTAAAGAGCTTATGTGCATAAAGGTGCTTGGCGGTAGTTTTCGTAAAACGGGCAACATCGGCGACGTTATAGTATGCTCGGTTAAAACGGCTACGCCCGGCGGCGGCGTTAAAAAGGGCGAAGTCGTTAAGGCGGTTATCGTCCGCACCACAAAGGGCATCAGGCGCGACGACGGCACATATATCAGATTTGACGACAACGCGGCGGTTATTATCGGCCAGAATAAGGAGCCTAAGGGCACCCGTATTTTTGGACCGATCGCAAGGGAACTCAGGGAAAAGAATTATATGAAGATAATTTCCCTCGCTCCCGAAGTGCTTTAAGGAGAGGTATTTAAGCTATGAACGTAAAATTGAATGATAATGTTCTGGTTATCACCGGTAAGTATGCGGGCAAGCAGGGCAAGGTAATCGCCACTTCTCCCAAGGCCGGCAAGGTAACCGTACAGGGCATAAACATACAGCACAAAACGCAGAAAGCTAAACGCGGCAACGACGTTTCTAAAATAGTTGACGTAGAAGGCGCCATAGACGTATCAAACGTAATGGTAATCTGCCCCGCCTGCGACAAGGCTACAAGGGTAAAGAGCGGGCTTTCTGACGGCAAACGCGTACGCGTGTGCGGCAAATGCGGCGCGGTGTTAGACACCGCTTACGCAGGCAAGAAAGGCAAGGCCGCGGCCAAAGAAGAGCCTAAAAAGCGTACCAGAAAACGCGCTGCGAAGGCCGAAGCCGCAGCCGAAGAAAAGACCGAGGACAAGGCAGAATAAGGCAGGAGAACGAATATGGCAGAGAAAGAATATAAAAGCAGAGTGGCTAAACAGTATGCCGAAGAAGTCGTACCTTACCTTACTAAAAAATTCGGCTATACCAATGTAATGCAGGTACCTAAGCTCGTAAAAATAGTTATAAACACGGGCCTCGGCGACATTAAGGACAACGCTAAGTCCATCCAGATAACTCAGAACGAAATAAAGCAGATAACCGGCCAGCAGCCTATTTTAACAAAGGCTAAAAAGTCCGTCGCAAACTTCAAAGTCCGCGAGGGAATGACGGTCGGCATCAAAGTAACCTTGCGCGGCAAGAGGATGTTCGATTTCTACGACAAACTCATATCTATCGCTCTTCCCCGCGTGCGCGACTTCCGCGGCGTCCCCGCAGACAGTTTCGACGGCAGGGGCAACTACTGCATGGGGCTTAAGGAACAGCTTATATTCCCCGAAATCCAGTACGACCAGGTAGAAAAGATACGCGGCATGGACGTGTGCATAGTAACTACCGCTAAGACCGACGAGGAAGCGAGAGAGCTTTTAAGGGCTATGGGAATGCCCTTCAAGAGGTAAGGAGATAAAGGTATGGCAAAGAAGTCAATGATAAATAAGCAGCAAAGGCCTGCAAAATATTCAACAAGGGCATATACAAGGTGTTCCATCTGCGGAAGGCCTCACGCAGTGCTTCGCAAGTACGGCGTGTGCCGTATATGTTTCAGAGAGCTCGCTTACAAAGGGGAGATCCCCGGCGTAAAGAAGTCGAGCTGGTAAGGAGGTAAAAAGATGACCGATCCTATAGCAGATATGCTCACTCGCATCAGGAATGCGATGATGGTAAATAAAGAAACGGTGGAAATTCCCTCCTCCAACATGAAAAAGGCGATCGCGGACATTATGCTCAAAGAGGGCTATGTTTCCGACGTAAAGCTGGTAGAAGACGGCTACAACGGCAAACTCGTTATAACCTTAAAGTATATCGGCAAAAACAAGCCCGTAATAAACGCCCTTAAAAGGGCGTCTAAACCTGGCCTCCGCCTTTATACCGACGTAGAAAATATGCCTAGGGTTATGAACGGCATGGGTATCGCCATACTGTCCACCAACAAGGGCGTTATGACCAACAAGCAGGCAAAGGCCGAAAACGTAGGCGGCGAAGTGCTCTGCTACATCTGGTAAGGAGGTAACAGGTATGTCAAGAATAGGTAAAATGCCTGTAACTATCCCCGCAGGCGTAACCGTAAATTTCGACGGCTCAGTCGTAACCGTAAAGGGCGCCAAGGGCACCCTTACGCAGGAAATTGTCGGCGATATCAACGTTAAGGTAGAAGGAGGAGAAGTTCTTGTAGAAAAGAAGAACGATTCCGCCGAACTCGACGCAAAACACGGCCTTTACAGGGCGCTTATCCACAACATGGTAGTAGGCGTGTCCGAAGGCTATACAAAAAAACTCAAAGTAAACGGCGTAGGCTGGAAGGTAGCCAAACAGGGCAACAAAGTTGTTCTCAACGTAGGCTTTTCTCACCCCGTAGACTTTGCAGAACCCGCAGGCATCAAGCTTGAATGCCCTACCGCCAACGAAATTGTTGTTTCGGGCATAGACAAGACGCTTGTAGGCCAGGTTGCCGCAGATATCCGCGGCATAAGAGTTCCCGAACCTTACCACGGCTACGGCATCGCTTACAGCGACGAAGTAATCGAACGCAAGGAAGGCAAGACGGGAGGCAAGGGCAAGAAGTAATTTTCGGCGTAACCGCTTACATAGCGGGTTTAATCTTACGGCGAAAGGAGATACCGCTTTTGCGGTTAATTGCTCAAAGGAGATTTTATAATGATTAATATGATTGATAAGAACACCGAGCGTAAACGCCGCCATGAGCGCGTGAGGAAAAAGATTTCCGGTACGGCCGAAACTCCCCGTTTTGACGTGTACAGGAGCCTCAACCACATTTACGTTCAGGTTATAGACGACGTAAAAGGCGTTACGTTAGTTTCCGCGTCTACGGTAGAAAAGGATGTCAAGGCTCAGGTTGCCGACCTTTCCAAGACGGAAGCTGCTAAAATTGTAGGCAAAGTTGCGGCTGAAAGGGCCTTAGAAAAGGGCATCAAGACAGTCGTATTCGACAGGGGCGGTTATCTGTACACCGGAAGGGTGCAGGCTGTCGCCGACGGCGCAAGGGAAGCCGGACTTGAATTTTAAGGAGCGCGGAAATGGAAGAAAAGAAAGAAAGATCTTCAAGAAGGGAATCAAGGTTCAAAAGGGCTGAGGACGACGGGCTTGTTAAAAAGCTTATACAGGTCAACAGGGTGTCCAAAACCGTTAAAGGCGGCAGGAATATGCGTTTCGCCGCGTTCGTCGTTGTAGGCGACGGCAAAGGCAACATAGGCTGCGGCATGGGCAAGGCCAAAGAGGTTCCCGAAGCTATTGAAAAGGCTACGGCTCAGGCGAAGAAGAATATGTTTAAGGTTAACCTTAAAGGTACTTCTATCCCTCACGGCATTATAGGCGTATACGGCAGAGGCAAAGTTTTGATGATGCCCGCCGCCGAAGGTACCGGCGTTATCGCCGGCGGCCCCGTCCGCGCCGTTATGGAAGCCGCAGGCATAAAAGATATACGTACAAAGTCGCATGGCACCAACAACCCTATCAACTGCGTAAAGGCGGCTATAGAGGGGCTTAAGGGCCTTAAATCGGCAGAGCAGATCGCTGCGGCCCGCGGCAAGTCCGTAGAAGAAATTACAGGCTAAACGGAGGGCTTTAAAATGATAAAGGTTACTTTAATTAAAAGTCCGAGCAACGAAGTCAAGTCAGTAAAGGCTACTGTTGCGGCGCTCGGCCTTAAAAAGATCCGTTCTACCAAAACCTTTGAAGAAACACCCGCCAATATGGGTCAGATAAACAAGGTTGCGTATCTTTTAAAGGTAGAAAAGGTTTAAGGAGTAAGTTATGAGAATAGATACATTATCCCCCGCAGAGGGTTCTGTAATCGCTCCGAAAAGGCTCGGCAGGGGCATAGGCTCCGGCACGGGCAAGACGAGCGGCAAGGGTCACAAAGGTCAATGGGCCCGTTCGGGCGGCGGCGTGCGCCCCGGCTTCGAAGGCGGCCAGATGCCCCTCGCGAGAAGGATTCCTAAGCGCGGTTTCCACAATAAGTGGGCTACAAGCTACGTTATAGTAAATCTTTCGCAGCTTGCCGACGTGCCTGCAGGCACTCAGGTAGATTACGATTATGTTGTTTCAAATAAACTTGCGAAATTCGTAAAGAACAATTCCGGCCTTAAAGTGCTCGGCGGCGGCGAAATAAAGGTTGCTTTAACCGTAAAGGCTGCTAAATTTTCTGAGTCCGCGAAAGCTGCCATAGAAAAGGCGGGCGGCAAAGCTGTTACAGAGGGCGCAGCGGAATAGTTCTCAAACAAATTTGTTAAGCGGCGGCTTCGCCGTGAAAGAGGTTCAATATGTTTGAAACAATAAAAAATTGTTTTAAGGTAAAGGAAATCCGCAAGAAGATATGGATAACCCTTTTGCTTCTGCTGATTTTCCGTTTAGGGTGTTATATCCCCGTGCCCGGCATAATCGTCAGCGAGTTTTCCAGCGCGATATCAAAATATTCGTTCCTGGAACTTATGTCGGCTATAACGGGCGACTCGCTTTCCAACGCGACGCTGTTTGCGTTAGGCATAAGCCCCTATATCAACGCGACCATTATTATCCAGCTTCTTACGGTAGGCATTCCCGCCTTAGAGCGTCTGTCTAAACAGGGCGAAGAAGGCAGAAAAAAGATATCGCAGATAACCCGTTACGTTACCATAGCCCTCGCGATAGCGCAGGCTATAGGCATTATTATAAACATAGGCGTGCAGGGCGACGCCATCAACACCCTTATGTTCGGCGGCGACGGCAGCGGAGCCGAGGGCAGCGGCATTATTAACGATACCGCGGCGCTGGTTATCGCTTGCATATTCCTTGTGGTTGTATACACTGCGGGCGCCATGCTCGTTATGTTCATAGGCGAACGCATTACAGAGTACGGCATCGGCAACGGCATATCGCTTATAATCTTCGTAGGCATCATATCCACCGCAGGCATTACCATCGTAGATAAATTCGCCGATCTTTTCGGCGGTAACATGGACGCGTTATGGGAACTTCTCATATTCGTGCTGTTGACCATTGTGGAGTTTGCCGCGATAGTAACGGTAGACCTGTCTGAGCGACGGATTCCCGTGCAGTACGCGAAGCAGGTGAAGGGCAGAAGAATGTACGGCGGCCAGTCGTCGGTAATCCCTATAAGGATATCGGGCGGCGGCGTTATGCCTCTTATCTTCGCATTCGCGATAATAAGCTTCCCTTCGATGCTCGCAAGCCTGTTCTGGCCCGGTTCGTCCTTTGAAACGGGCGTTACCGAATGGTTCTCGGGCAGCGGCGCGTGGTACGGCCAGCTAATTTATATGGTTGTGTTGTGCCTTCTTATATTCGCCTTCTCGTTCTTCTACGCTTCGATGCAGTTCAACCCCGAAGATGTATCCAAGACCATACAGCAGAACGGCGGCTTTATACAGGGCATCCGCCCGGGCAAACCTACCGCGGATTACTTGAAAAAGATAAACAACAGAATAACGCTTTTCGGCGCCATATATCTGTCGCTCGTCGCGTTTGTGCCTTCGATTTTAGGCATAGTGCTTTCGGCGATCGGCGTAGAAGACACCACGCTTTTAAGCGTATTCTCTACAACAGGTATACTTATCGTCGTATCTGTCGCTCTCGAGCTTGAAAAGCAGATGCAGTCGCAGTTGATGATGAAGAATTACAAAGGATTCTTGAAGTAAATCCTTTAAGCCTTCCCCTTGAGGGGAAGCCTATGCAAGGCTCCCCTATTAGGGGAGCTGTCCGAAAGGACTGAGGGGTTTAAACCCTTCCACCGCAAGCGGTCCCCCTCCCCTAACAGGGGAGGCTAAAGATGGCAAGCGGTTTCCAAGGGGAAGCCTGTAATAATGCAATATATCGCAAGGGGGATTCAATCAGATGAATATAGTGCTTTTAGGCGCGCCTGGCGCCGGCAAAGGAACGCAGGCGAGCAAGCTTGAACAAAAATACAATCTTTTGCATATCTCTACGGGCGATATATTCAGGGCTAACATAAAGGGCGGCACGCCTATCGGCAAGCTCGCCAAAAGTTATATAGACGCAGGGCAGCTCGTCCCCGACGAGGTTACCTGCGACATAGTCAAGGACAGACTTACCTGGCAGGACGCCGCAAACGGCTATATGCTCGACGGCTTCCCCCGCAATCTGTTCCAGGCAGAAAAACTCGATGAGTTCGCTCATATAGATTTGTGCGTAAATATATCGGTGGAATTTTCCCTCCTTATGGACAGGATTTGCGGCAGACGCGTATGCAGTTGCGGCGAAAGCTACCATATATCCACTCTCGGCGGCAGAACTACCTGCGCAAAATGCGGCCAGCCCCTCTACCAGAGGGCGGACGACAATCCCGAGACGGTGCAGGCCCGTTTAAATACTTATAACACGCAGACGGCCCCTTTGATAGACTACTACAAAAAGCAGGGCAAGCTGGTTACCGTTGTAAGCGGAGAGGGTTCCCCCGACGAAGTGTTTGTACAGATTTGTAAAGAAATAGACAATTTCAAGGCGCAACAATGATTCACATTAAGTCGGCTGAAGAAATTGAAAAAATGCGAGACGCCTGTAAAGTGGTAAGGGATACCCTGCTGTTCGTAGGCGACCGCATAAAGGCGGGAATGACCACCAAAGAGGTAGACGATCTGGTCTACAGGTACATAACTTCCTGCGGGGCAATCCCGTCGGAGTTAGGGTACGAGGGCTATCCCGCGTCAAGCTGTGTGTCGGTAAACGACGTTGTTGTTCACGGCATACCGTCCGACGATAAAATAATAATGGACGGCGACATTGTAAGCGTAGACATCACCGCCGAAAAGAACGGCTACAACGGCGACGCCGCGAGGACGTTTTTAATCGGCAACGTATCGGAAGAAAAACGCAAGCTTGTAAAAGTCACCGAAGAATGCTTTTTTAAAGCTTTGGAGGGCTTGCAGGACGGAACGCCACTCTACGATATAGGCTACGCCGTACAGACTCACGCCGAATCGCATGGCTACGGGGTTGTGAAGGCCCTTACGGGCCACGGGATAGGCAGAGATATGCACGAAGACCCCGCCGTGCCAAACTTTGGCAGAAAGGGTACGGGCGTAAGGCTTAAAGCCGGCATGACCATCTGCATAGAGCCTATGATAACCCTCGGTACGTGGAAAGTCTGGCAGGACGCCAAGGACGGCTGGACGGTACGCACGAACGACGGCAAGCCCGCCGCTCACTACGAAAACACCGTGCTTATCACCAAAACCGGCACAGAAATATTGACACTGTAATTTGTATAGCAACAGAGCCTCCACTATTAGGGTAGCGTAGCATACACAGTAGAGGGGGACCGCTTGCGGTGGAGGGGTTTGAACCCCTCAGTCCTTTCGGACAGCTCCCCTAATAAGGGAGCCTATAATAAGGCAAACATTTAAAATTTCTCATACATAGTATTGCATGAGCAGGTTTTTATGAAAAAAATTCAACCCGTTGTCGGCGGAGTATGCAAAAGCACTCAGGGCCGCGACGCAGGAAAATTTTATCTGATAAAAGAAGTGTTGCCGAACGGTTACGTTCTGGCGGTGGACGGCGACTGCAAAAAGCTCGCCTCGCCAAAGCGTAAAAGCGTAAAACATCTTCATCTTCTGCCCGAAAAGGCCGACGCTATAGCCGAAAAACTTGCGGCGGGGGCGAGGGTGTTTGACAGCGAAGTGTATTCGGCGCTCAAAAAGTATAACGCGGCGAACGAAACGCCTGCCGCGGAAGAATAATATCGGAGGAAACGATGTCGAAAAACGACCTTATTGAAGCCGAGGGAAAGGTAATAGAGTGCCTTCCTAACGCCAATTTCAAAGTCCAGTTGGCTAACGGCCACGTGATTGACGCCTATATTTCGGGCAAGCTCAGAATGAATTACATTCGCATCATAGAAGGCGATACCGTAAAGATTGAAATGAGCCCTTACGACCTGAAAAGGGGCAGAATCACCTGGCGCAGCAAATCGTAAGAATCCGTTTATCGCGTAATTGCAACAGCAATTCGCGGCTTATTCTAAAAATAATAATGAGTTTTTGGCGTCACTGCGTTATGCCAAAAACCCCTAAATTTTAGGTAAAAGGGTGAATTTTTCGTATTATATAAATACGTACGCCCTTAAAAATACAAAAAAGAGGGAAAATAACAATCGGAGTAAAACGGAGATTGGTTGTTCCCTGAAAATCACGGCAAATGTTTTTGCACAGCAATGCAAAAAGATTTGCGTGAATATCTTCTAAGGAGTTTAATTATGAAAGTAAGACCTTCAGTAAAGCCTATGTGCGACAAATGTAAGATAATTAAAAGAAACGGCAAAGTAATGGTTATCTGTTCCAAAAACAAGAGCCACAAACAGCGCCAGGGCTGATTGCCTGCTTTAATGCGGGCACAGAAAGCCTTATTTTCTCAGGCGTTTTTGCCTTGCTATAGGCTATTTACGCCCTGAATACAAAACTAATTTCGTATAAATCCGTCTGTAAACCATTCCAAAATTCAGGCGGCGTATACGGTTCATATACAAAAACATTATAATTTACGTAAAATTAACGGAGGAATCAAATCGTATGGCACGTATTGCCGGTGTAGATTTACCCAGAGAGAAGAGGGTAGAGATAGGTCTTACCTATATCTACGGCATAGGGTTAAAAACTTCACAGCAGATCCTCGCGGCGACGGGCATTAATCCCGATACACGCGTTAAGGATTTAGACGAGCAGGATATATCCAAGCTCAGGGAATATATCGATCATAACGTAAGAGTGGAAGGCGAACTTCGCACCGAAGTTTCCCTTAACATCAAAAGACTTATGGAGATCGGATGCTATCGCGGCATCAGGCACAGAAAGGGGCTTCCCGTCCGCGGACAGTCCACTAAAAGAAACGCGAGGACAAGAAAGGGTCCCCGCCGCACAGTCGCCAAGAAGAAGGGCGCTAAGTAATTGAAGGAGGAACTTTTATAAATGGCAACTCAAAAAAGGGCTACCGCTTCAAGGAAGCGCAAAGAGCTTAAAAAGGTTGATAAAGGTCAGGTTCATATCCAGGCGTCCTTCAATAACACTCTTGTTACTGTAACAGATATGCAGGGCAACGCCATAGCATGGTCGTCGGCAGGCAGCTTAAGCTACAAGGGCAGCAGAAAGGGAACGCCGTTCGCAGCGCAGATGGCTTGCGAAGCAGCGGTTAAGGCAGCTAAAGAACACGGGCTCCGCTCGGTGGAAGTTTACGTTAAAGGTCCCGGCGCGGGCAGAGAATCGGCAATAAGGGCTATCGCCGCGTGCGATGTGGAAATCACGCTTATTTCCGACGTTTCGCCTATACCTCACAACGGGTGCAGACCCCCTAAACGCCGCAGAGTCTAATAGAAGGAGTGAATGAATTAATATGGCTACTTACAGAGAAGCAAAGTGCCGCCTTTGCAGAAGGGAAGGCGGAAAGCTCTTTTTAAAGGGCGACAAATGTTATACAGGCAAGTGCCCGTTTGAAAAAAGGCCCGTAGCTCCCGGCCAGCACGGCGTATCCCGCAAAAAGGTATCCGAATACGGCCAGCAGCTTCGCGAAAAGCAGAAGGTTAAGAGGATTTACGGCGTACAGGAAGGCCAGTTCCGCGAATATTACGAAAAAGCCGACAGAATGAAGGGCATCACAGGTGAAAATATGCTCTCCCTTCTTGAAAGAAGGCTTGACAACGTAGTATACCGCCTTGGAATAGGCGTATCCCGCGCTCAGGCGAGGCAGCTTGTAAACCACGGCCATTTTACCGTAAACGGCAAAAAGGTCAATATCCCCTCATACACCGTTAAAAAGGGCGACGTTATCGCCGTTAAAGAGGGCAAAGAGGGCAACAAATTCTTTACGGAGTTAAAGTCAGCCAAGGCGGGTACAACCCCTAAGTGGCTGGAATTCAATCTTGAAAAGCTCGAGGGCAAGGTTGTTGAACTGCCTGCAAGAGAGGATATCGACAGCCAGATCGCAGAGCATATGATTGTCGAACTGTACTCCAAGTAATTAAATTAAAGGAGGTAGTAATATGATCGAAATGGATATGCCCAAAATCGACGTTACGGAAAGCGAAGACCAGTCGTACGCGAAGGTCGTAGTTGAACCGCTCGAAAAGGGTTTCGGTCTTACAATAGGCAACTGCCTTAGAAGAATACTTCTGTCAGCTCTCCCCGGAGCGGCTGCGCAGGGGATAAGATTTTTAGACGGCAGCGTAAAGCACGAATTTTCGGCTGTTGCCGGCGTTAAGGAAGACGTAACTGAGATCATCCTTAACTTAAAAAGCCTCGCAATCAAGACTAAAATTACCGATAAAGACTACGTTAAAGTTGTTCACCTTTATAAGGAAGGCCCCGCAGACGTCAAGGCCAGCGATATAGAGCAGGACGCCGAGATAGAAATCATCAACGGCGACCAGCACATATGCACGGTTGACGCGGGCGCCAAGATAGATATGGAAATCACAATAGGCAGGGGCAGGGGCTACAAAGGCGCAGACCATACCCGCACCGAGCTTATAGATTACATCCCTATAGATTCTATCTATACCCCCGTTAAAAAGGTAAATTACAACGTAGAAAACACGCGCGTAGGCCAGAATACCGACTACGACAAGCTTGTTTTAGAGGTGTGGACCAACGGAGCGTTCAGCGCCAAAGAGATTGTATCTTTAGCCGCCAAGATAATGCAGGACCACATAAGCCTTTTCGTAAACCTTTCGGATACGATAAAGGGCATGGACATACTTGTAAAGAACGAGGACGACAAGCAGCAGCAGGTTCTCGCCATGGCGATAGAAGAAATGGACCTTTCTGTCCGTTCGTACAACTGCTTAAAACGCGCAAACATACACACAGTAGAAGATCTTACGAGAAAGACGGAAGACGAGATGTTAAAGGTCCGCAACCTCGGCAGGAAATCTCTTGACGAAGTAATATTAAAGCTCCAGTCTTACGGACTTTCACTCGCTAACAAGGAGGACTAATTAAAATGCCCGGTAAATTAGGAAGAAATACCAAGCAGAGAATGGCAATACTCAGAAATCAGGCTTCTGAACTTCTGTGGTACGGCAGAATACAGACCACGGCGGCGAGAGCGAAGGAGCTTCAACCCTATGTGGAAAAAATAATAACCAAGGCCGTAAAAGTTTACGACCTTAACGAAGAAGTGGACGTTGTAACCACCGACAAAAAGGGCAAGGAAGTTACGGTTAAAACCATTAAGGATTCACCCGAAAAACTTGCCGCGCGCCGCGACATTATGTCTAAGCTCCGCGACTTGCAGGAAGTAAAGGCTTTCAATGAAAAGAAGTCAGAATTCAAGGCAAGGACAAAGGACGTACAGCATCCCCTTATGGAAAAACTCTTCAACGAAATCGCGCCTAAATATGCGCAGAGGGCTGAAGTGAGCGGTCAGGGCGGCGGATATACCCGCATCTACCTTTTAGGCGCCCGCCGCGGCGACGCCGCAGAAGAAGCCATTATAGAGCTTGTTTAAGGCGTAACTTAAAAAACAAACAAATACCCTGTAACAATTTGTTACAGGGTATTTCGGCGTTCTGTAAATTATTGGTTAATCGCATAATATATGCGTGGCAATTTAAAAAAATTATGTTAATTGGTAAAGCCGTTTGTATTCATTTTCGGTTATATAATTTGCCGCCGTGTTAATACTTTAACACGGCGGCAAAAAAAACTAATTCTTAGGATGGGTGTGCATAATATTATTTACCGATAAAGCCTGATAAAATTCAGTTTATCAGAATTTAATAAATTTAATCAATGGTATACAGGGTAGGGATTAGGTTTGCAAAGGATAGTTATTATATCAATTATCCAGCCTATTCCGCATAAACCAATCGTACATAAATATAGGATTCCTAAGCCGATTTTTCCTTCATAAAATTTATGTCCGCCTATATATCCTAAAAATAAGCATATTATAAACGATATCCACTTGTTTATGTAACGAACACCGCCCCCGCCTACGGCGGCCGCTGCCGCAGAAGCCGACGATGATGACGATGAGTTTGCAACGTTGTTGATAACTAATTGAGAATTTTCATTTTTTAGCTGTTCTACTTGTCTGCCGCATTTCGGACAAATCACGGCGTCCATAGAGATTTTTTCGCCGCAGTATTTGCAAAACTTTAATTCTTCTTCCATAATTTCCTCCTGATTGTTAACTTATGTGTATATTATAAACCGTAAAAATTACGGTGTCAAGTATTTTCCGTATTTTTTACGGTAAAATTAAATTAATGGATTTCAAAGAACGTTTAAAAGATTTGCGTACAGAAAGCAAAATGACGCAAAAGCAGCTTGCTCAAAAAATTAATGTGACAGATGATTGTATATATTTCTGGGAAAAGGGTCGCAGCGAACCGTCTATAAGCCAGATTATTGAGCTTGCGGATTTATTTGAAGTCAGTTGCGACTATTTGCTTGGAAAATCTGAATATTAAAGATAATTTAAGCAATTAACCTTATGGAAAATTTATTTTGTGAAAGATTAAAAGAATTGCGTAAAGAAAAAGGCTTAGGGCAGACGCGCCTCGCCGAACTATGCGGCGTAAGCAACGGCATAATAAGCTTATGGGAAAACGGCATGAGGGAACCTACTATGAGCAACCTCATAAAGCTTGCAAAAATTTTTGAGGTCTCGATAGACTACCTCGTCGGTCTCTCCGAATTTTGAAACAAACTTAAAAAATAAGACTTGCCGCCCGCAAGGCGAAGCCTTGTCCCTGTCATCCTGAGCGGAATGGAGCAAAGCGGAATGAAGCCGAAGGATCCGCTTGATGGAATGAAAGCGGTATGAAGGGGATCTTCGGCTTCGCCCTGACGGGCTACGCTCAGAATGACAGGAGAGGCTCCCCTATTAGGGGAGCTGTCGCGTTAGTGACTGAGGGGTTCTTGTAACGCCAAAAGCCTCCGTCATTGCGAGCGGTTTCTACCGCGTGGCAATCCCGCGAGTACTCGCGATCGGCAGGCAGGTCGGCCGAAAAGTTGTTTAAAAATAATAATGTTTTGATGGAATGAAAGCGGTCGGAAGGAGATTCTTCGGCTTCGTTTTGCATCATATAATCTGTAAACCCCTCAGGCCTTACGGCCGGCTCTACTGTGTATGCTACGCTACCCTAATAGGGGAGCCCTTTTGTCATCTTGCGTGAGGGAAAGCAAGCGCCGCAATGTAATCTTTAAATTTTCAGTCATAAACGGCCCTTCGCGTCCATAAAATAGACTATTAAAATTTAAGGAGATTTTATGAACGATATAATAAGATCGGTAAACGGACTGCCGCTTATCGTAAAGCTGTTGCTGTGCATACCGTGCATAGAGATTGTTTACGGCGTATGCCGCGTAATAAACGGAGCCGCTAAAAACGATGTGTTATGGATAATCCTCGGCATACTCACTATAATCCCCGGGGCGTGTTTTATGTGGATAATTGACCTTGTCTGGATACTCTGCAAAGGGCACGCATTTCTGTTAGGTGAGACATATTTAGGGTAAAGTGTTGCATTTGTTGTTTATAACATAATTTTTATTGACATAAAATTTTTCTGGTGATAGAATATACTTGCAACATTAGTTGAAATTTTCAAAGGAGAAATTAAAGGAAATGAAAAGCTTTATCAACACCGTAAACGGTTTACCCCTTATCGTAAAAGTACTTCTCTGCATCCCCTGCATAGAAATCTTCTACAGCGTCTGCCGCGTAATTAACGGAGCCGCTAAAAACGATATTTTGTGGATAGTTCTCGGCATACTCACCATAATCCCCGGTGCTGCGTTTATGTGGATCGTAGACCTCATCTGGGTTCTTTGGAAGGGCCACGCATTCCTTCTCGGCGACACATATTTAGGTTAAGCCGTATTAAGGAATTTTATTGACACAGTTAAATAATTATGTTAAAATAGATTTGCAATTAAGTTTGCAAATCTATTTTTTCTTAGGAGAAACTACCAATGGCAAAGAAAGGCGATTATTTTGGTCTTAGTTGGATCGTTAGCCTTATACTTGCAATCATCCCCGTAACATCGTGGATTTGCGGTATAGTTACTAAGGTTCAGGAAAAACACTACATTTCTGCGATCGTACGTATATTCTTCGGCTTCAATATCATCTGGATACTGGACCTGATATTCATGATCTGCACAAAACACATTTTCCCTATTATCTAAAAAAGGAAAAAACGCCGTCTGCGGTTCCGCAGACGGCGTTTTGCTGTTATGCTATTTAAAATTTTTATGGTTATACCGTAACCCTGTCATATTCCTCGCCGTCAAGCGATTTAAAGGTGAATGTGCGGTCTTCGTAAACAATATATCCGCGCCCGCTGCCCTCCTTAGGCAGCGAGAGAGACCCGGGGTTGAGGTGCAGATAGCCTATATTTTCTATTACGGGTACGTGCGTGTGCCCCGTGATATATACGTCTTTTTCGCCTAAAGGGGGTACGTCCCTGTGCCCGTGCGAAATGTAGATATTTACGCCGCCGTCGCATATCAGGCCGTACTCGCAGAGTACGGGGAAGGGCAGCACCGCCTGGTCTACTTCGGCCTCGCAGTTGCCGCGCACGCATATAATTTTGTCCTTATACTTTGTAAGAAGGGCGGTTACCTCTTTAGGCGCGTATTCTTCTGGCAGGTCGTTCCTCGGCCCGTGGTAGAGTATATCGCCTAAAAGCACTATTTTTTCCGCCTTTTCCCGTTCAAAGGCCTCAAGCATAAGGCGGCAGTATTTTGCCGAGCCGTGCAGGTCGGATGCGATAAATAATTTCATAAAAGCTCCTTAATTTTTGTTATTACGCCGTTTTCGGCGTTGGAAGGTATTATATTTGGCACAAGCCTTTTAAGCTCGGGGAAGCCGTTCGCCGTGACGTAGCCGCGCCCGCTCGCCTGAAGCATTTCAAGGTCGTTCATATGGTCGCCGAAGGCTACGCTCTGGCTTTTGGCTATGTTCAAATGGCTTAAAAGGGCGTTTAACGCCTCGCCCTTGTTGGCGGTCGCTACAGATACGTCCAGCCAGTCGAAGCCCGAAACTTTCGTCCTCAACCCCTTGATGCGGGGGATAAGCACGTTTGCGGCGTGTTCGGCAGCGGGCTGCTTGTCCCATACCGAGATTTTCAGTATTGTTTCCCGCCTCGCCACTTCGTTTAAGTCGTCAACTTTTTCCGCCCGGGAATAGCTTTTGTACAGAACGTCGATAAATTGCTCGTCGCCGCTTTCGTAGTAGGCGCAGTCCGTTCCGCTTAAAAGAGGATACAGACCCTGTTCGCTCCGTATTATGTCCAGAGCGTACAAAAGACCGTCCGCGGGCGTAGGGTTGATGTAAATTACTTTGCCCTTATGCCAGCATAGCCCTCCGTTTTCCGCGATGATGGCGATTTCGTCCAGTACGGGGGCGAACAGCAGTTCAAGGTTAGGCAATTGCCTGCCGCTCGCGGGCACAAAGATTACGCCGTCTTCGCTCATTTTTTTAATGAGGGGGAAGGTCTCCTCAGGCATTATTTTAGACGGGGGAAGCAGAGTTCCGTCAAGGTCGCAGGCGATAAGTTTAATCATATCTATATAATAGCAAAGTTAAAGCGATATGTCAAACCAAGCGGCAAGCCATTTGCCCCCTCCCGCAGAAAGGCAGTAAAAGCCTCCATTATTAGGGGAGCCTTAAGTCTTTTTTGTCATCCTGAGCGGAGGGCGATAGCCCGAAGTCGAAGGATCCCGCGGGAACCCGCGACCTGCACAGCAGGACGGCCGAAAAGCCGTTTTAAAATAATACGTTAAAATTCGCGGTACAGATTTCAAAGAAAATTTTGCCGCAGGGTTTAGAAAGCATATAAAAAGTTTTCAGAATTTTTCTGTAAAGATGCGGCCGACGGCATTTAAAATCGTACTTATAAGTGAAGGGGGTTAATTATGGATGACTTACAAATCATTGCGTTATATAATGCACGCGATTCGGCCGCGGTTCGTGAGACCGACGCCAAATACGGACATTTATGCTATACGGTCGCGGACGATATTCTGCATTGCAAAGAAGATAACGAAGAATGTGTCAACGATACATATCTTACCGCCTGGAACACTATTCCTCCCGAAAAACCTGTCTATTTTTCGGCTTATTTGTGTCGCATTACTAGAAATTTATCGTTGAAAAAATATGAACATATGCATGCGAAAAAAAGAAATAAAGATGTTGATGTTTCTTTATCTGAACTTAATGATATGATTATGGACAAAGACATATTTAAAGAAGTTGAGGATAGAGAACTCGGCGAGGAGATCAGCCGTTTCCTTCGCGCTTTGCCTGAGACGGAGCGAAATGTTTTTATAAGAAAATATGTGCTGTTTCATTCGGTTAAATCTATTTCCGCAGATTTCTCTTTTTCTAAAAGCAAAGTAAAATCAATGCTCGCAAGAACAAGGAAAAAGCTTGCAGAGCATCTCAAAAGATATTATGGAGGATATTATGAATAAGATTTCTATAGCTTTAAATTATATTGACGACGATTTGATTTTTGCCGCATTGGAAACAACTTCAAAATTTAAAAAGGTCCAAACGTCAGGCAGCCGGATAAATGTAGAACAACGGCAATCCCCTCGTTTAAAGGGGAGCGGAATAAAAGTTAAGGCGATCGGCGGCGCCGCCGCCGCTTTGATTGCATGCGCCGCTTTCGCTGTTTGCGTTGTCGTCGCTTTGACGGGGAATGAAGCGGTTGACATTTATCGTTTGGATAAAGAAGAAAAAATTCTCGGTTCTTTCGCTGAAATACAAGAGTACTATCCCGATAATGAAGTAAATCTTTCGGCGTTATCTTTTAACAATATGCAAATAGGGCTGTATTATGAAAATGACAGCGATTGGCGGAACAGCGAAAACTGGTATTCTTTGGTTTTCAGCGGCTACGGCGAAGCCGTAAACGCCGATAATGTGACGGAAAGTTACACTGTTTACTGTTTGTTTACTGGTACCGTAGACGATTGGAAAGTAAGTATGGCCTTTGATAACAACACGCAATATTTAACTATTGGCGGCGTAGAGGCGCAGACGTCGTACCTGGCGACAGTTGAATGCAGCTATGCGATTTTTGAAAAGAACGGCGTCGTTTATGACATTCGTGTGCAATCCGGCGATACTACCAACGAGGATTTAATGGAAGTTCTTGAACTGTTGTTGAATTAAAAATTATTTAATTACAGCATTATTGCCTCCCCTATTAGGGGAGCCTTAAGCCTTTTCTGTCATCCTGAGCGGAGGGCGATAGCCCGAAGTCGAAGGATCCCGCGGGAACCCGCGACCAGAATACCACGTCGGCGTGCAAGCCGTTTAAAAATAATACGTTAAAATAAGGCAAAATTCTTTACCTTATAAAAATAAATGTCAGTCAATGTCAAAAAGTTCGTTAGGCGTTATGTTGTACAGCGCGCAGAGAGTAAGTATCTGGTCGTAGTTGAGTTCAAATTTTCCCGTTTCAAAACGGCTGTACTGCTGTTGTACCATATTCAGCTTTGCGGCAGCTTCGCTCTGCGTAAGGCCGCAGTACTTTCTCGCTTCTTTTAAATTTTTTCCTATTCTTTGCGCCGTATTCATATATAAAATTTATAACAGTTTGTGTTGTAAATTTCTTGACATACAGCATTTTATGTTGTAAAATAAAATCACTAATTACAATATCTGCCGTAAAATAAGGCAAAACGGAAGCGGAGCAAATTTTTGCTCCGCTTTTACCTTTAAATTATCATTTTGAATATCGTAAGTTTGCCTTTTCGCTGGCTGGCGCCCTCGTTTATGCCTTCGCGCATAACGGCGGGGGGAGAGTAGTCCGAAAGTATCTCCTTTTCAAAGCTGTCAAGCTTTACCGCCTCGTGCAGCATAAGGTTTACGGCGGTGTCTATATAGCCGTAGCCGCTTATCACGCTTAAAAGCGTAGTGCTTTTATCCACCAGCTCGCCCGAGGGGATATTGAAGTTTATCGGGGCGAAGCCGCCTAATATCGCCACTTTGTTGTAGCCTAAAACGCGGATGGCGAGGGAAGGGTCCAGCCTCGAGCAGGTAGTGTACACGCTGCCGTCGCACATATGGCCGCTGGTTACTTCCTTGATATGCTCCAAAAGGTCGTCGTCGGCTTTAAAGGTATATTCTATCCCGCTGTTTTTAGCCCTTTCAAGCGAGGCGGGGTTGTTGTCTACAAGTATAGGTATAAGTTTATGGAACTGCAGAAGCTGCGCTATTACGATGCCCGCGTGGTTTCCGCCGATTACGGCTACGTACTGGCCCGCCGAAAGGTCCAGCTTGTCGTAAATCCTCTCGCCTAAGGCTACCGTCTCTATGCTCAGGGCCTGTATATCGCCTACCGAGTCGGGTATCTGCGCCACTTCGTTGTATTTGCACACTACAAAGTCGCGCAAAAAGCCGTCAAAGTCCTTGCCGGCCACTTGTATAGACGTACAGTTGGCCGTCTTGCCCGTCCTGCAGTTGAGGCACACGCCGCAGCTTCTCACGGGTTTTAAGCATACCCGCATATTCTTTTCCAGGCCGTAGCAGGCGGGGCCGCACTCCACAATGCGGCCTATGGCGAATCTTCCTATGGTTTTAGGGTAATTAGCTTTCAGCTCGCCCGAGAATAAAAGGGAGTCGTAGGTAGACACCATAAGGTGCGTCACCCTTACCTTTACTTCGTCTGGTTTTATCGCATTTTCCTGTCGGGGTTCGTTTACAAGATTGTAGGGGCCCCTTAAAATCCAGTTATCCATATTAATTTCATTATACTCGCAAATTTAATTTAAGGCAACTAAAAATCAAAGGCAATACCGCTCAATAATCAAAATAAGAGAAAAGACTTTGCCTTTAACTTTAAGTTTTTCAGGCGGAGGCGGCAAAATTAAGGGCGGAAGAAGAAAATAATTGCGGTAAGGGCAAAAAAATTTTTAAGGCCGCCGTAAAATAATTGACTTAACGGCAAAAAATGATATATAATAACCATTGCATAGAAGAAAATACAGCGAGGTGAGATTATGAAGCCCGATATACATCCCGAATATCATGAAGTAACGGTTGTATGCGCCTGCGGAGCGACGTTTACTACGGGAACGACAAAAAAGGTAGACACGCTTAAAGTGGATATCTGCAATAAATGCCATCCCTTCTTTACAGGCAAACAGAAGCTTGTCGATACAGGCGGCCGTGTAGACAAATTCAAGAAAAGATACAATATTTAAGGTAGAGCAGGCGGCGCCAAAGTTTTTGGCGCCGAATTTGTTTTACGGACGTAATACTGAAGCGGCGTTTATTTAAACCCGATTGAGATAAAGACCGATATGTCAGAGAAAAAGAAAAAAACAAAAACAAAACGCTCGAGCATAGGCGGGCAGGCGGTGCTCGAAGGGGTTATGATGATGGGGTCAACCTGTATGGCTACGGCCGTACGCGACCCCGAAGGCGAAATCCAGGTAGAGGCCAGACGCATCAACAGGTCGCCTAAAACGGCGAAGGCCTGCAAAATCCCCTTTGTAAGAGGAATCGTAAACATGTTCGGCAGCCTTGTAAGGGGCACGGGCGCTCTTATGCGTTCGGCCGAGGTTTACGGCGACGAAGAGGAGGCGGGCAACCTTGAAAAAGTGCTCGCGGAAAAATTCAAAATAAATCTTATGAGCGTGGTCAGCGTCGTGTCCGTCTGTTTAGGCGTCGCGCTGGCCGTGGCCCTGTTCCTTGTTTTGCCTAACCTTATCGTAAGCGGGCTTAAATCGCTTTTCCCTTCCCTTACGGGCTCTGTATGGGAATATATAATTTTAGGCGTCATCAAACTTGTCATATACTTTGCGTACCTCGGAATTATCCTTTTATTAAAGGATATCCGCAGGCTGTATATGTACCACGGCGCCGAACACAAGACCATTACCTGCTACGAAAAGGGGCTTGAGCTTACCCCCGAAAACGCGAGGGGCTGTTCCCGTCTGCATTCCCGCTGCGGAACGTCCTTCCTGTTTATCGTGCTCGCGATAAACATTTTAATAATTTCGCTTGTAAACTGGGGCCTCGGCGTGGCTGAAATAGAGAGCAATCTTCTGCAGTTTCTTGCGAAATTAGGTATAGAGATTGTGCTGTTGCCTGTAATTACAGGCGTCTCTTACGAGATTTTAAAATTTTTGGCAAAGTTTGACAACTGGTTTGTAAATATCTTCAAGGCCCCCGGTTACTTTATGCAGAAGGTGTTCACCACAAGGGAACCTACCGACGATATGCTTGAAGTCGCCATCGCGGCGTTCAAAAAGGCGCTTGAGATGGACGCCGACCCCGACATGGAGGAGACGGAGTTTGTCACGGGCGGAATGCTTACGCAAAAACTCAAGGCCACAAAGGAAAAATTTGCGAAAAAGGACATAGACGAAAGCGACGCCGAGTGGATTTACTCGCTCGTTCTCGATATACCCCGCAGCGAACTGACCTCTGAACGGATCATATCCCCCGCCGAAGTCAAGGCTGTAAAAGAGATTGTGGATAAACGGCTTACGGGCAGGCCGCTGTGGTATATAATAGGCGACGTAGACTTCTGCGGCTGTAAAATAAAGGTGGACGAGAGGGTGCTTATTCCCCGCCCCGAAACCGAACAGCTCGCCGATATCGCCATAAAGACGGTGGAAGAGGGCGACAAAGTGCTTGATATGTGCACGGGAAGCGGCTGCATAGCCATAGCTATGGCCAAGGGCTGCGCCGGCAAGCACATTTCGGTCACCGCGGCGGACGTGTCTGACGCGGCTCTGATGGTCGCCAGGCAAAACGCTGTTGATAACGAGGCTGTGGTACACTTTGTACAGTCAGACTTGTTTGACGGCGTCCGCGGCAGGTTCAACGTAATAGTGTGCAATCCCCCGTATATAAAAAGTTCGGATATCCATACGCTGCAGAAAGAGGTGAGGGACTACGAGCCCCGCATAGCCCTTGACGGCGGCGACGACGGGCTGGATATTTACAGGAGCATAGCCAAGGTTATAAACAGGTATATCGCCCGCGGAGGCATGCTTATACTTGAATGCGGTGAGGGCCAGGCGGACGAGATTTTAAAGATATTCTCCCGCCGCGACTACGCGATGGTGATAAAGGACCTCTACGGCGTAGACAGGTTTTTGAAGATAGCATTTTAAAGGTTCACGAATTTGTTTTTCGGTTGCTGCCGAAAAACAAATTCCGTGATTTGAGGGGAAAACCATTCTCGGTACAAAGTACCTGCGGATGTTTTTCCCCTCTTTTTCGTATTTTTAAGGGCGTACGTATTATATAATACGAAAAATTCACCCTTTTACCTTCTTTATGTAAATAACCATAACTTGCCTTCCCCCTCGGGGGAAGGTGTTTTTATTTCCGCAAAACGGAATAAAAACGGATGAGGGGTTTTTACGCCTCATCGCGCGCGAGCCTTTCAAGCGTGTTGACAGGCTTTCGGCTTTTGTGGTATACTGTCGCATATGGATATTGCAAAGTCACAAAAATTACAGGAAATTTACGAAAAATACCTCGCTCTTTCGGATAAAATGGCGGAGCCCGAAATAATCGCCGACAGCGAGCTGTGGACCAAGCTCGCGAAGGAACAGGCCGAACTTTCTGACACGGCGTTAAAGTACGGCGAGTACCGCAAGGCCTACGGCGATTTAGAGAACACCCGCAAGGCCTGCGGCGAGGAGACTGACGGGGATATGAAACTTCTTCTTGAAGAAGAGGAGCAGGCTTTAAAGGAAAAACTTTCCTCTATAGAGGAAGAACTTAAAATTTTGCTTTTGCCTAAGGATAAAAACGACGACCGCGACTGCATTATGGAAATCCGCGCGGGGGCGGGCGGCGAGGAAGCGGCGCTGTTTGCGGCCTCTTTGTACCGTATGTATACGGGCTACTGCGAAAAGCACCGCCTTAAAATAGAGGAGGTGGATATAAACTCTACCGAACTCGGCGGCGTAAAGGAAGTAGTTCTTAATATAAGCGGCAAAGGGGCGTACAAGCTGTTAAAATTCGAAAGCGGCGTACATCGCGTGCAACGCGTGCCCGAAACCGAGTCGCAGGGACGCGTGCATACCTCTACGGCGACGGTGGCGGTTATGCCCGAGGCCGAGGACGTGGAAGTTGAAATCAGGGACGAGGATATAAGGGTAGACGTATACCGTTCGTCGGGCGCCGGCGGGCAGAAGGTAAACAAGACCGAAACGGCCATCCGCATCACGCACTTCCCTACGGGCATTGTTGTAACTTGCCAGGACGAACGCAGCCAGCTTAAAAATAAGGACAAGGCATTTAAAGTTCTCCGCTCAAGGCTTTACGATTATTACAACTCCCGCAGCCAGTCAGAATACGACAGCCGACGCAAAAGCTTGGTAGGCACAGGCGACCGCAGCGAGCGTATCCGCACCTACAACTTCCCTCAGGGCAGGGTTACAGACCACAGGATAGGCTATTCGCTGTTCTCTATAGAAAGTTTTATGGCGGGCGACATTGACGAAATGGTAGAGGCCCTGGCTGTAGCCGAACGCGAACGCCAGCTCGCCGAGTGAAATTATAATGTAATTAAAATTTGGTAATTGTTTTTAAAATCAGTCTTTAAGTCCTAATATATAGTCCGCGTTCTTCATACTATTAAATTATAACTGTCAGGCCATTAAAAAATGCCGCGGGAATCCCTCGCGGCATAATTTTGCCTTTTTTATTGTTTTTCTAAAAACTCTATAATTTTGTTATAAGTTTCTTCAGACAGAATGTGTTCCATTTCGCAGGCGTCGGCGTCGGCGTTTTCCTCCGATACTCCAAGCTTTTTCAAAAATTTTTTAAGCGTGCAGTGGCGCGCGTAAATTTCTTCCGCGTATTTTTTCCCGCTTTCGGTAAGGTAGATGTGCATGCCTTCAGACGTGATATACCCCTGCGCGGCCAAAAGTTTTACCGCCTTTTGCACGGCGGGCTGAGATACGTTTACCGCCCTCGCAACGTCTATTTTATGTACAAACTCCTGCTTTTGCGATAAAATCAGTATAGTTTCAAGATAATCTTCTGTCGATTGGTTGTGTTTCATAGTATTTTTATTATACATTAATTTATCTTAAATGTCAACCCCCGTTTTTTTGCAATAAATTTATGCAAATTTGTGTAAAAATGATAGGCTTTAACATTACTGAAATTTTTTTAACTTAGGCTTATTTTTAGTTGACAAATTAAACGTCGGTTAATATGATATACTTGTAAAAGCTGAACTGAGGTTAATTTTTGTAAGGTAAATTTAGCCTCGGCGGCGGCAGAGGGAAACAAAAAACCTTACCCCTCTGTATAAACGGAGAAAAATATGCCTTTGGCAATAGCGCCTACCGACGTAGAGGTAGAGGTAAAAAGAATTTCGGCTGACGAAAAGGTAAAAAAGCACCTTCAGGAAATAGGAATTATCGCAGGCTCGCGACTTACGGTAATATCCTCTGACGGAGGCAACGTAATCTTAGTGGTAAAGGAAGGCAGGCTTTGCCTTGACAGAGTGCTTGCCTCTAAAATTACGGTGGCTATCGCCGCCTGATGCGGAAATATCCCTTGAGGATAAATTAGTATACTCAGTAGAAAGTATCCTGAAGGGGGTGAGGTGTTTTCGGATAATATTACACCTCATCAGTCACTTGCGTGACAGCTTCCCCTCAAGGGGAAGCCTGAACTTTTTATCTAAAAAAGTAAAAAAATTAAAGGAGAATATAGATAATGAGCAATCTGCTTTGCGATTTTACCGTAGGACAAAGCGGTAAAATCAAAGCCGTGCTTGGCGAGGGACGCATAAGAAGGCGTCTCTTCGATATGGGCGTAACCCCCGGGGCTGAAGTTACCATGGTAAAAAAAGCTCCCTTAGGCGACCCTATCGAAGTAACCATCCGCGGGTACCAGCTTACGCTCCGCAAGGACGAGGCTAAGTGTGTAGAAATGGAGGCGGTTAAATGAGAACTTTCGCTTTGGCGGGCAACCCTAACTGCGGCAAGACGACGCTGTTTAACGCCCTCACGGGTTCCACCGCGCACGTAGGCAACTGGCCTGGCGTCACGGTAGATAAAAAGGAAGGCGTATACAAAGGCGGCTCCGAAAAGGTGAACATAGTTGACCTTCCCGGCATCTATTCGCTTTCGCCGTACACCCCCGAAGAGGTAATCGCCCGTAACTTTATTTTAGACGAAGCCCCCGACGGCATAATAAACATTGTAGACGCCACCAACTTAGAGCGTAACCTTTATCTTACCACACAGCTTTTAGAGATGGACGTTCCCGTAATCATCGCCCTCAACATGATGGACGAAGTGGAAAAGAAGGGCGACAAGATAGACGTAAAAGAGCTTGAGGATAAGATAGGCGTACCCGTTGTATCCATATGCGCTTTAAAGAACAATGGTATAAAGGAACTTATGGAAAGGGCGGTCAGCATGCCCGAAACCCGCAAGGGCAAGACCATAGTGCAGGGCAATATTTCGGGCGCGATAGAAAAGGCCGAAAGCTTTTACGCCGCCAAGGAAGTTACCTCGCCTACATTCCACGCTATGAAGCTGCTCGAAAACGACGAGCTTGAAGTGGATAAAAAGGAAAACGCCAATCTTTTGGCTGAAATTTCGGCAGAATACGGCGAGGACTTAGAGGCAGTCATAGCCGACGAGAGATATAAATACATATCGGCGCACTTTACAGTCGCTAAAAAGAAGAGTACAGACAAAGCCGTACTTACCAAGTCCGACAAGATTGACAAGGTGCTTACGCATAAAATATGGTCTATTCCTATATTCCTTGTAATATTGTTCGCGATATTCCACCTTACATTCTCAGAAAATCTGTTGTATTTAAACGGTTTCGGCGACGGCTGGATGCTCTCGCTTGAAGATTTAGGCATAGAAGGCGGCCTCGCGACGTTTGTAGGCATCTTCTATGACGGTACCGTTTACTCGCCGGGCGTAATACTGTTCAACGTTATGGACGTTATTACATCGCTTATAGGCGACGGGTTATCGCTTGCGTTAGAATCGGCCCCCGATTGGGCCAACGGCCTTGTGGTAGACGCCGTGTGGGGCGGTATCGCGGCCGTGCTCAGCTTTGTGCCTCAGATACTCGTTCTGTTCGCGTTCTTCTCTATTTTGGAAGATACGGGCTACATGGCGAGGGTTGCGTTTATACTTGACAGAATTTTCCGCAGGTTCGGGCTTTCGGGCAGGGCGTTCATGCCTATGATTATGGGCTTCGGCTGCAGCATACCCGCTATGATAAACACCCGTACGCTCGCAGACGATAAAGAGAGAACGGCGACGATAAGGGTAATACCTTTCTTCAGTTGCGGCGCAAAACTCCCTATACTTACCGCAGTTGCGGGAACATTATGCGGAAGCGCATATCTTGATACGGCTATATCTATAGGCATGGGGGCTGAAACCCTTACATACCTTATGTACCTTGTAGGCATAATTGTGGCCATTGTTGCGGTAATATTTATGCGCAACACCTCGATGAAGGGAGCTACGCCCCCATTTATTATGGAATTGCCCGCATACCACGCCCCCGGGTTCAAAAATCTGTGCCTGCACGTATGGGATAAATTAAAGCACTACGTCAAAAAGGCGTTCACGATTATATTCGTATCCACGGTTATAATCTGGTTCCTTTCTTCCTTCGATTGGTCATGGACCTGGACGGACGACATCGGCTCGAGCATACTCGGCAGCATCGGCAAACTTATCCAGCCTATATTTACCCCTCTCGGCTTTGGCTCACAGCTCGGCAAGGAGGCAGGCTGGGTATTCGCGGTCGCAGCCATTACGGGACTTATCGCAAAGGAAAACGTTATCGCGACATTCGGCGCCTTGGCCGTCGCTGTGGGGAAAGCCGTTGAAGGCATCGAGTCTGAAGACGGCATAGAGGAAGTCGCAACGATGATAAACGCCATAAGGGAGAGCAATCCCGGCCTCACAGATTTGCAGATAGTGGCCGCTATGATATCGTTCATAGTATTCAATATGACGACAATCCCCTGCTTCGCGGCCTGCGCTACGGCGAGGGCGGAGCTTCCTAAGGGCAAGTTCAAGTGGACGGTGCTGTTCTGGCTTGCAACAAGCTACATAGCGTCCTGCGTAATCTACACTTCGATAGCGTGGGCTTGGTGCATACCTATCTGGCTTGTTTTGTTCGCGGGAATAGGCGTGTTGATATACTTCAACAACAAGGGCAAGCTTGAAAAAGTTAAGTTCTGGAAAAATTTAAAGAAGAATAAGGCTTAATCGGGCTTGCGGTAGCATAAAATATTTCAGGAGGCGACGTTATGAAAATAGTCGCGTGGATTATCTTGATAGCAGTAGGAATACTTTTTGTCGCGTGCCTCGCCTATCTGATTTACAAAAAAGTGACGGGCAAAGGAGGCGGCTGCGACGGTTGCGGCGGAAACTGCGCAGGCTGTTCGCATTGCACGCAATGCCGACCGCCCGAAAAACCTTCCGATAAGGAAAATTAAGAACAAGCATTCATTAAAACTCCTAATAAATACGTTTAAACTGAAGCTGCGGGCTTTGCCCGCAGCTTCAGTTTTTGAGTAAAGAAAGAGGAATAACTTGGCCTTCCGCGCGCGCTCGCGAGATCCTTCGGCTTCATTTCGCTTTGATTTATTCCGCTCAGGATGACGGATGATGAACGCCAACCCCTTGCCGGTAATCGCGGAGTATGCATTTTTTTTGCAAAAGTTTGCAATATTATACAAAAATTGCAAAGAAAAAAAATTTTTATTCATACGTTTGTCAAAATGATTTAATTTATGTATAATTGAATAGAAAACGAAAAATAGGTTAAAAATTAACCTGAAGCTAAGCGAGGATGTGCTGTTATGTCTAAAATTTCAAGCAGAGTATCTACAATATCGCCCTCTATGACTCTCGCTATGTCCGCAAAAGCTGCGGAACTTAAAGCGGCGGGGGAGAAGGTAATATCTTTCGGCGTAGGCGAACCCGACTTCAATACGCCCGAACACATTGTACAGGCCGCCAAAGACGCTCTGGACGCGGGCCACACAAAGTATGTCGCGGCCGCGGGGCTTCCCGCCCTTAAAAAGGCCGTGTGCAAAAAGCTAAAAAACGACAACGGGCTTGATTACAAACCCTCGCAGATAGTAATATCCAACGGCGCCAAGCACTCTATATTCAACGCCGTATTCGCCACGGTAAACCCCGGCGACGAGGTAATAATACCCGTTCCCTACTGGCTAACCTATCCCGAGGTGGTAAAGTGCTGCGGCGGCACGCCTGTATACGTATATTCCTCCCGCGAGAGCGGCTTTAAAGTTACCGCCAAGCAGATAGAAAGCGCCGTTACGCCTAAAACCAAGATGCTTATCTTCAACACGCCCTGCAACCCTACGGGCGCCGTGTATACAGAAGAGGAGATCCGTTCCATAGCGGCGGTGTGCGAAAAGCATGACATACTCGTCTTATCCGACGAAATTTACGAAAAACTCATTTACGGCGATTTCAAACACTTCTCTATAGCGGCTGTTTCGCCTAAGATGAAGGAGCTTACAATAGTAATAAACGGCGTTTCCAAGTCGTACGCCATGACGGGCTGGAGGCTTGGCTACCTCGCCGCCGCGGACGACATCGCAAAGGCCATATCGTCTTTCCAGAGCCACGCCACGTCCAACGTAAACACAATGACGCAGTACGCGACCATCGCCGCGCTGGAGGGCCCTACGCAACCTATGGAAGAGATGGTAAAGGCTTTCGGCGAGAGGCGCGACAGAATGATCGCCATTTTAGAGGATATGAAGGCCCTCGGCCTTGACTACGTAAAACCCGACGGGGCGTTCTACGTAATGCTGATATGTGACAAGTTCTACGGCAAGTGGTACGACGGCAACCGCATATCGGGCAGCATGGATATGGCAAACCTGCTTTTAACGTACGAAAAAGTAGCCTTAACCCCCGGCGCATGCTTCGGCGACGATACCTGCGTAAGGCTTTCGTACGCCCTCTCGTTAGAGGAAATGGAGGAGGGTTTGGCCCGCATAGCCGACTTCGTAAAGGGAATCAAAGATAATTAAGTCTTTTCCTTTCCGCATAATAAGTGAGTCTTTGGAAGACTGAAAAAATAAAAACATAAAAATTTAATAAAATTTTAAGAAATGTATTGAAATTCCTTCTGTTTCTTGGTAAAATAGATTACACCGCAATAAATTGGAACAGGAGG
>JAJPXK010000089.1:37195-43036 GCA_021205485.1 Clostridia bacterium
GACTTGAAATGATCAAGATTATCGCAGGTGCAAAGGGCGCAGGCAAGACCAAACATCTTATCGATGCGGCAAACAAAGACGTACAGACGGCTAAAGGCGTCAGCGCGTTCATCACAGATACAAAAAGGTATATGTATGATTTGAACCGCGAAGTACGTTTTATAGACGTCACCGATTACAATGTTACGGGCGAAAGCGCGTTATGCGGCTTTGTAAAAGGCGTCGCCGCGGGGAACCACGATTACGAATACATTTACATAGACGGCATTGCCCGCATTGCAGGCAAAGAGCTTTCCGAAATGTCAGCCATATTCTATATGCTTGACAAACTTTCTAACGACAACGGTATAGTAATTACCATTACTTGTAGCTGCCCTATAGAGGAGCTGCCCGCTTTCGTTGCGAAATATCTCTGAAAAATATAATTTTTCGGCGGAGGGCGTAACAGCTCTCCGTTTTTTTGTTTAAATTACGGCAATCTTAAGGGAGTGGAGGATTTTAAGATGAATTTTATAAGTACGCGCGGCGGCGAGACGGTAAGCGGCGCAAGGGCTATAGTGCAGGGGCTTTCTCAAAACGGCGGTTTATTTGTGCCCGAAAGTTTTCCGCCCGTATCCCGCGAAGAGCTTGAGGAGATGCTCTCTATGAGCTACCCCGAAAGGGCGGCGAAGGTTCTTCATAAGTACCTTGACGAATACGACGAAGACGAACTTCTTAAAGCTTTAGAGGCGGCTTACGCCAAGTTTGACGGCGACCCCGCCCCCTTGGTAAAGCTTGACAAAGGCGTGTATATACTCGAATTGTTCCACGGCCCTACATGCGCTTTTAAGGATATGGCGTTAACCGTTCTGCCCTATCTTCTTCGCAAAGGGTGCGATATATGCGGCATTAAAGAGAAGGTGCTTATTCTGGTAGCCACTTCTGGCGATACCGGCAAAGCGGCCTTAGAGGGCTTTAAAGACGCCGAGGGCATAAAAATTATGGTCTTCTACCCCGACGAGGGCGTATCTAAGATGCAGAAGCTTCAGATGTGTACGCAGGAAGGGAGCAACGTAAACGTTGTGGCCGTAAAGGGCAATTTTGACGACTGCCAGTCCGCCGTAAAGGAAATTTTCAACAGCAAGGACTTCGCCGAAAAGCTCAAGGAAAAAAATTATATACTTTCGTCGGCGAACAGCATAAATTTCGGCAGGCTCGCCCCGCAGATCGCCTACTATTTTTCGGCGTACCTCGATATGGTCACTTCCAGCCAGATAGAAATCGGCCAGGAGATAGATTTCTGCGTGCCTACGGGCAACTTCGGCAACATCCTCGCCGCATACTACGCCAAGAGGATGGGCCTCCCTATACGCCGCCTGCACTGCGCGTCAAATATGAACAACATACTTACCGACTTTTTAAAGAAGGGCGAGTACGATATGCACAGGGAATTTTATAAGACGACTTCGCCCTCTATGGATATATTGATTTCTTCCAACCTTGAAAGGCTTTTGTTTGAAGTGAGCGGCAGAAACGCCGAGGTTACCTCGCAGAGGATGAAAGAGCTTAAAGAGAACGGTATTTACCGCATATCTGCGGCCGAACAGGCCGCCATAGCCGAGACGTTTGACGGCGGTTTCGCCAACGAAGACGAGGTTGTCGAGGTAATTTACGACCTTTTCTGCGACGTAGGATATACTATGGATACGCATACGGGCTGCGCCATGAAGGTCGCCAAAGAGTGGTTTGAAAAGAACAAAAAGGACGAAACGAATATGGTTGTCGTCTCTACCGCGAGCCCCTATAAGTTCCCTCAGGACGTGCTGTACGCCGTGACGGGCAACGATGTAAAGGACAGTTTCAAGGGCATAAAACGCCTGCACGCGGCTACAGCCATGGCTGTGCCTAAGTGCCTTAAAGAGCTTAAAGAAAAGCCCGTAAGGTTTAACGCCGTGGCGAAACGCAGCGAACTGTTTGACGAAGTGTTGAAATTCGCCGATTAAAAGACGGAATTGAATTTAATAAGGAGTTGAATATAAAAAGCCGCCTTCTGGCGGCTTTTTATAATGCGGATTATTCTTCTGTCATTAAAGGCTACCCTTGAGGGGAATGCGATAATGCGGCCGAAAAGGAGATTCTTCGGCTACGCTCAGAATGACAGAAAGGAATCTGAATACCTTCTATTTTGTCATCCTGAGCGAAATGAAGCGAAGCGAAATGTAGTCGAAGGATCCCGCGGGAACCCGCGACCGGCACAGCAGGGCGACGGGCAGGGAGGCTTTACAAAACTCTCGTCCTTTAACGCTAAGGCGAAAACGGGGATAAAATCATTAAACTTGACTTAATTTATCACAGGGTATTCACGAATTTATATCAACAAAAGTTGCTTTTTGTGCTTCCATATGTTAAAATATTTCTATATTGATAGAATTTTTGACGGGTAGCAATATGGAAAAGCAGAAAAAAACGTTATATTCGGCCGTTCAGCCTACAAACGGGCTTACTATTGGCAACTATATAGGCGCCATCCGCAACTGGGTAAACCTTCAGGACGAGTACGACTGTTTTTACGCCATCGCCGATATGCATGCCATTACGGTAAGGCAGATCCCTGCGCAGCTCAGGCAAAAGACGTTATCTCTTTTGGCCCTGTATATCGCCTGCGGGGTAGACCCTGAAAAGTGTACGCTGTACGTGCAGTCGCACAATCCCTGCCATGCGCAGCTCGCATGGGTTTTAAACACCTTTACCTACGTAGGCGAAATGGAACGCATGACGCAATTTAAGGATAAGAGCGCGAAACACGCAGATAATATAAATATGGGGCTTATGGATTACCCCGTGCTTATGGCGGCGGATATCCTTTTGTACCAGACGGACGTTGTGCCCGTAGGCATAGACCAGCGGCAGCACCTTGAAATTACAAGGGATATAGCCATACGTTTCAACAACGCGTATTCCCCTACGTTTACCGTTCCCGAAGGGATATACCCTAAGGTAGGGGCGAAGATTGGCGACCTTCTGGACCCTTCTAAAAAAATGTCGAAATCTGCCGAAAATCCTAACGGTTCTATCTTTATGGACGACGACAGGGATACGGTGATCCGCAAGTTTAAAAGGGCTGTGACCGACAGCGACACGCAGGTGCGTTACGACCCCGAAAATAAGGCGGGGGTATCCAACTTGCTCTCGATATATACCGCGTTTACGGGCAAAACCATAGCCGAGGCGGAGGTGGAATTTGCAGGCGCAGGCTATGGCGAATTCAAACTTGCCGTAGGCGAGGCGGTGGCCGATAAACTTGCCCCCGTTCAGGCTGAGCAAAAAAGGCTTTTAGCCGACAAAGCTTACCTTGACGGCGTATTGAAACAAGGGGCCGAGAGGGCGTACTATGTGGCAAATAAGACCTTAAATAAAGTCCATAAAAAGATAGGCTTTTATCAATAGTTCACGCAAATCTGTTTGAATGGGCTGTTTAAAAGCATTTGCCGTGATTTCAGGGGCAAAACCAAATACGTGGCAACCAATGCGGTAAAAGACAAATAAACAGAAACTCCTCATCCGACGGCTTACGCCGCCACCTTCCCCTCAAAGGGGAAGGCTGCAATAGGTGTATAGAGGTACCAATTTTTGTTCGGTTATATTTCTCCTGACAGACCGTATCTGTTTATAAAGGATGAAGAATTATATAAGGCGATGTACTGCGGCGTGTGCAAGGGCATAAAAAAAGGCTGCGGGCAGACGGCCCGCACCGCTCTGACGTACGATATGGCCTTTATGTCGGCCCTCGTTCATAACATAGCGGGCAAAGACGTAAAGATAGAAAAGCAGCATTGCGTGATACACCCCTTTAAAAAAAGGCCTATGGCGGCCGCGGACGAACTTACCATTCTTTTAGGCTGTGTAAACACCGTTCTCGCCTACTACAAACTTTTAGACGATAAAAACGATAAAGAGGCCCGCTCATTCCTGAGGATTTTCTATAAAAGGGGCTATAAAAGGGCGGTAGCAAAATTTCCGCCGCTGGATAATATAATAAAAGAGCAGATGGCGGCGCAGAGCAAGCTTGAAAAAGAGGGCTGTTCGGTGATAGATATGGCCTGCGAGCCCTCGGCGGAGATGATGAAGCAGCTTTCTGAAGTGGTTTTAGGCGATAAATCCACACCGTACACCAAATCGCTGTGCTACGCCGTAGGCAAATGGGTATACCTCGCCGACGCTCTGGACGACTACGACAAAGACGTAAAAAAGGGAAGGTACAACGTTTTATACAACGCGTACGGCGACAAAACGCAAAAGGAAGCGGTAAATAACAACCGCGATGAGCTTATCTTTATATTCGACAATCTGTTCGCCGATATGAGGGAGAGCTTGGCAAATATAAAATTTTATTTCAACCACGACTTGACCGACAACATTATTCTTCGCGGAATACCTTTAAAAACAAGGCAGATGCTGTTCGGCTGTTGCGGAAAAGGGAAAGAAAAAAAACCAGAAACGGAGGCAAAGGACGTTAATGAAAAAGTCCAATCTTGAGCTTTTAGGGTTAGGCGAGGACGCGACCGAGGAAGAAATTAAGGACGCGTACAATAAACTCAGGGCGAAGTATCTTGAAGACCGCTTTAAAGACGGTGAAGAGGGCAACGAAGCCGCCCGCATGCTTACAAAATTAGATACCGCCTACAACGAGCTTATGGCAGAACTTGCCGAAACTCAGAGCGGCGAAGGAACTTCCTTCGAAAGGGTAGAAGAATTAATCAGATCGGGAGATATTCAGGAAGCGCAGAGGGTGCTTGACGGCTTCAACGAAAGGAGCGGAAGATGGCACTATTTGCAGAGTGTGGTATTTTACAGAAAAAACTGGATGAACGAGAGCAAGAAACAGCTTGAAATCGCCATGCAGTTAGAGCCGGACAACGAAAAGTATAAACAGGCTTACCGCAAGCTTTCTGACAGAATATCTAACGACGCAAAACAACATAATAACGCCAATAACCAGCAGGGCGCCTACCAGGGGCAGAACGTTCAGTCCGCTGGCGACGAAGACCAGATGGGCGGGGGATTCTGCAATTCCTGCATACAGTGCTGCGCGCTGAATATGTGCGTAAATATGTTGTGCAGTTGCTGCCGCTAAAGGCGGTTGAATGCCTAAAAATAAAAATTCAAAATCATTTGAGATAGCCCTTTCGGCGATATCGTGCGCAGTGGCGGTGCTGTTTTTAACATTAGGCGTGCTGAGCGGCTATCTGTTGGCTTCGGGCTACATAATAGCCGAAGTCGCTTTAATGGTTCCTCTGGCAAAACAATTTACGCGCGGAGACTTTTTAGCGTATGTAGGCACGGTGATTTTAGCCCTTATATTAGGGGCGGTGGCGTCCTTCTGGGACGTGATTCCCTTTATAATGTTTTTCGGGCTGCACCCGCTCGCAAATTTTTTACAGATAAAACACAAGGTAAACAAGTGGCTGGCCCTTGTTATAAAGATGGTGTGGTTCGACGTTACGCTGTACGTTATGTACCTTCTGGTGTTCAACGGCATTATAGGCGGGGCGTACGCAGATTCGGCGTTTTTCACCTTTGTGAACAACTATATCTGGATATTTATCATAACGCTCGGCTCGCTGTTTTTATGGCTGTACGACTACATTATGTTTAAAGTGCAGATATACGTAAACAAACTTGTGTACAGAATTAAAAAATAGACGGTAATTCAGGCATAGTATGCCCTCAATTTGTAAACCCGCAGGCCCGACTTCAGTCGGGCCTGCGGGTTTACGCGTAAAAGTTGTTGTGAAATTTTGCTGATTTATGTTTAAAGTAAAAAAATATCGATTATATAATAATTGTGCAGAATGTTCTGTC
>JAJPXK010000218.1 GCA_021205485.1 Clostridia bacterium
CCCGCCGCAAATACAAACAAATTCAGATACAAATAATCTATTATTACTAAATATTGCAACTTAACAGGAATATACTGCTTAAAAATATTCTTACTGCAAAATCAATTACTTAATAAGCCGCGTACGCATCGCGTTTAAGACGGCTAAAAGCATTACGCCGACGTCGGCGACCACCGCCACTATAAGGGGGAAACTTCTTAACGTAAGGCTCAAAATCATTATCGCAAGCTTAATCACAAGCGAGCCTACAATATTCTGGAAAACTATCCTGCGCGTACCCTTTGATATCTTTTTCGCCTTAGGCAGAAGCGAAAGATTGTCGGTGACGAGAACTATATCGCTCGCCTCTATCGCGGCGTCGGAGCCGACCTTGCCCATCGATACGGCGCAGTCGGCGGAAGCCATTACGGGGGCGTCGTTTATGCCGTCGCCTACGTAGATGAGCTTGCCGCGATTTTTAAGCTTTTGAGCTTCTTCAAGTTTGCCGTCAGGCAAAAGCGAGGCCGAAAAGCCGTCTAACCCCGCCTCTTTGGCTACCTGTTCGGCGCGTACGGGGTTGTCGCCCGTGAGCATGACGCAATAATTTACGCCCTGTGACCTGAGGTCTTTTACAGCCTCGGCGGTACCCGCCTTAACGCTGTCGCCAATCTCGATAAATCCAACATATTCGCCGTCCAATGCGACGTATATAAGGGTGTAGATGCTGTCCTTCGCCTCTATATTCACGCCGTTTTCTGCCATCATGGCGGCGTTGCCGCAGAGGAGCGTCTTGCCGTTTACAACGCACTTTATGCCTCTGCCCGCAACTTCTTCGGCGTTTTCGCCGTTAAACTCGGTGGATATTCCGTCAAACGCGGCCGCTATAGGGTGAGAGGAATATTTTTCCGCCGCCGCGGCGAGGCGTATAGTCTTTTCGTCGGTGTAAGAACTTATTTTGAACGAACCCTCTGTAAGGGTGCCCGTCTTGTCGAACGCGGCGACCTGCGCTTTGGAAAGCTCGTCTAAGCTTGTGGAGCCCTTTACAAGTATGCCGAAGCGGGCGCACTGCCCTATTCCGCCGAAGTAGGAAAGCGGCACGGAAATTACCAATGCGCACGGGCAGGAAATTACCAAGAACGACAGCGCCCTGTAAATCCAATCGGCGTATGTACTCCACGCGTAAACGCCGTCTACCGCGCATATTATTGTTGGAATCAGCGCTGCGACAAGCAACGCCGCTATGCAGACCGCGGGGGTATAGTATTTGGCGAACTTTGTTATAAATTTTTCGGGCTGTGCCTTTTTTGCCGTGGAATTTTCTACAAGATCGAGTATTTTCGCCACCGCCGAATCGGAATACTTCCTTATTACCTTAACTTCTATGGCCCGCGAAATGTTTATCGAACCGGATAAAATCTCCTGCCCCTCTTTTACGTCCATAGGCAGGGCCTCGCCGTTTAACGAACGCATGTCAAGCGAGCTTTCGCCCTTTACGATAACGCCGTCGGCGGAGATTTTTTCGCCCGCCTTTACAAGCATTATATCGCCGACTTCAAGTTCTTCGGGCTTTACGACAACAGTTTCGCCGTCTTTTATTATTGTGGCGCTCTCGCTTTTTAAGTCCATAAGGTCAGATATAGACTTTCTGGAAGAACCTACGGCTATTGACTGCAACAGCTCGCCAAGCTGGTATAAAATCATAACGGCGACGCCTTCGTACAGGCCTTCGTGCCAGAATATGCCTAAAATAACGGCCCCTAACGAGGCTATGGTCATTAAAAAATTCTCGTCAAAAATTCTGCCTTTCGCGATATTTTTCGCCGTGTTTATAAGCACGGGATAACCTACCGAAAGGTAGGCCACGGCGAACAGCGGATAAGAAATTATCGTGTTTACGTCGCCGCCGATCTCGTACAGAATCAACGCGGGAATAAAGAAAATTACCGATATGGCAAGCTGTATAATTTCTTTGAGGTGCGAACGGAGTACGCCCTTAGGTTTAGACGGCCTGTCTTCTACTATTTTCACGTCTTCAAAGTGAGTAATTTCGTATATGGCCCTGTCGTACGCCTCGCCCTCCGCCTGAAGGGAGACAGACATATTCATAAAATCCACCGTAGCCGCGACGCCGTCGATTTTATTTAAAATTTCTTCGAGTTCACGCCCGCAGTTGGCGCAGCACAGATCCTTTATCTTGATTTTTTTGACGTCGGCCTGAGAAATTTCCTCTACTACCTTTACCTCTTCAAAATGGTTGCAGCAGTCGGTTACTTTTGATATAGTATCGGCCGAATTGCACTCAAGCCTTACTTTTTGCCCTACAAAATCAACCGAAACGGAGACTACTCCCTCTATTTTTTCAAGTTCTTCCTCAAGTTCCCTCGCACAGTTGGCGCAGTCCAGCCCCTCTATTTTAATTACCTTATTCATCGCAGTGCAGATGCTCCTTAGCCACCTTAATCATAGTCATAATATGTTCATCATCTACCGAATAAAGAATGTTTTTGCCGTCGCGGCGGCTCTTTATTATGCGGTTGTCTTTAAGGGTTTTAAGCTGATGCGACACGGCGCTCTGGTTTCCGCCTACCGCCTTGGCGATATGCTCTACGCACAGCTCGCCAGAAGAAAGGGCGAGTAAAATTTTTAGCCGCGAAGGCTCGCTTATCGCCTTGAAGCGGGCGGCCATAAGTTCTACCGCTTCGTCTGACGGCATCGAGGTTTTAATGTCTTTTAACACGTCCTCGTGCTCGCTTACATGCTCGCAGGGATTTTTCATACTTCGGTCTCCTTAATATATGAATGTATATTCATATGATAATATAAGATTAAGTATTTGTCAAGGGGAATAACGGTATTTTTTTAAATTTTTTTCGGCCGTCCTGCTGTGCTGGTCGCGGGTTCCGCGCGGGATTGCCACTATGACATATGTAATAAATTAATATGACATAGCAAAACGCCCCGAAAGATTTTTCGGGGCGTTTAAAAATTTTAGTTTATTTATGCCTTTACAAACTTAACGCTAAACGCAAAACCTTCTTGTGTAGTTTCCAAAACAAGTTTGCTTCCGCTTACCGTAAATGTAAGTAAAGCCGTCGTCATTTCTGAAGTAGCGTAAAGACTAACATTCTTACCTTCCTGTCCCCAGTAACCTGCGCTATAGCTGGATACTTTACCAGACAGTGTGCCATCTTCGTTGAATGTAAGAGTTGCACCCTCAAAAGCTTCTTCAACCAGTTCCTTTGCTTTCGATACTACGGCTTGTCCCAAACCAGGAAGATCTTCATCACTTTCAGCAACCACTTCGTCATAGTTATAGGTTTTGCCAGATACGTTGGTAGTGCATCCCGCGAATGCCACGCAAAGAACTACGGTAAGCAATGCGATGGAAAGAGTTGTGAGTAATTTTTTCATAAAATAAAACCTCGTAAAGAAAATTTTATCGGTTCTACCGATGAAATAATTCTATCATTTTTGCCATACTTTGTCAATTATTAATATAACAAAAAAAAATTTATATTACAATGAATATTTTTGCGACGAAGGAGGCAAATTAATACAAGAGGTATTTATATGACTGAAACGATTTCTTCTAAAGAACTTTCTATGATAAGCCAGGCCTTGACGTGCGAGGGGCTTATCTGCAAAAAGGCGAGAATGTACGCAAACACCCTTACCAACGCGGCTTTGGCCGAATGTATGTCGGGCATAGCTTCGGCTCACGAACAAAGATATAACGAGCTGTTAAAACAGCTCAACTGAAGGAGGAAAGAATGAAACTTACTAAAAGCGATATTACTTTATGCGAAAAAGACGCCCTGCAGGATATGCTTGACAGCGAAAAGGCGTTGATATCACTCTACGCCACGGCCCTTTACGAGGGCAGCGGGAAAAATATCAGAAAGAATTTTGCCGACAACCTTAACGCCGTGGCCGAAAACCAGTATACGCTGTTTCAGCAGATGAGCGCGAGGGGATATTACGAGGTTCCGCCTGCGAAAAAGGATATGATTGACCAGGCCAACGAAACGTTTAAAAAACAGCAGAAAACCCTTAAATGCGCCGCCTGCAATGAAAATTGATTGAGGTTTTTGTAACAATGCGGCCAAGTTTATCTTGTAAAAGGTGAGTTTATTTGGTTAAGCTGAAGCGGCCGAGAAAATTTTTCTCGGCCGCTTTTTGTCAGGGGAGACTACAATGCTGGTCGCGGGTTCCCGCAGGATCCTTCGACTTCGCTCAGGATGACGACACTCCTGTCATTCTGAGCGTAGCCGAAGAATCTCATTCCTACCGCTTTCTTTCCATCGAGGGGATCCTTCGACTTCGCTCAGGATGACAGTAAAAAGGCTGTCGCCTCGTTATTATCGTCATTGCGAGCGTAGCGTGGCAATCTCGCGAGTACTCGCGGAAAGCCAGGCAATTCGAGGCTTCAGATATCAACCTCGCCTTGTTATAACGTTATTATTTTTAAATAACTTGCGTGCCGCCATGCTGTGCTGGTCGCACGTCCGTGCGGGATTGCCACGCGGTAGAGACCGCTCGCAATGACGTATAGGCTTCTGGCGTTTTCCACCTCATCAGTCAACTACGTTGACAGCTTCTACTGTGTATGCTGCGCTACCCTATTAAGGGAGGCTATAAAAATTATTCTTCGTTGTCGGCGGGGGAAGGTTCTTCGGAGGGGGATTCGGAAGAGGGTTCGTAAGGCTGTTCCTGACTGTTGAAGGCCGAGAAAATATCTACGTCGGAGACGTTCTGCGAGGAATGGATCAAGTCATAATACTCGTCGCCAGTAAAATCCCTCTGCTTGTCGTACTCGCCGCCTAAGGCCTCTATAGCGTACTTAAGCTCCTGAAATTCGGGGTAAGATATGCCCTCTTCGTCTATCTTTTCCAGCAGATACGGAAGAGCCCTTTCGTCGCCGTAGGATGCCAGATATCCCGCAAATAACTGCACGTCGTCGCTGCAGCGGAACTCATTCAAAAGGATATCGAACACCTCGTCGCTTTTAAGCGTAACCCTCGCTAAAATTTCAAGCATAAGCTCCTTTTCTACTCCCTTTTTGTAGTTGCTTACAGCGATATCCTTAACCGCGTCCGCCTGCTCTTTTATGTAGTCGAGGCACTGGTTTTTAAAATCCTCGTCGGCGTCGGACGTTAAAATTTCCATATACTGCGGAACCGCCTGAACGTTGCCGCCTAAAATATTCACGGCGTACTGTTTTACGCCGTCTTCTCCCTTTAAAAGGGGCAGAAGCATAGGGACGCATTCGGGGCGTTCCTCTATCGCCCTGCACAGAAATTCTGATACGGGCACACCCTTTTTTATATGCAGGCAAAGGCTTTTTACAAGGTCTTCGCTTGACAGCGAGCGGTAATACCCGTTAGGCGTTACGCCGAGCGGCTTTATTACCGTGTCGCCGAATTTTGAATACATCTGCGGGATGATGTCTTCCCACTCGCTCTCTTTATACTTGCCGATATTTTTGGAAATATACGCGGAAAGCTTTTCGTCGAACATTCCGTCGAAGTCGTAAAGTTTCATATTTAACCTCGTAAGTTATTTTAACGAACTTATTATTTTTTCGTAACGCTTTTTATCTGCGTTGAAAAAGTCGCACACGTCGAATTTAGGCAAGGCCTGTTCCCTTATCCCCGACTCGGTGACAATCACCGCGGCAAGCGTTTCGCTGTCTTTACAGATATTCAGCGCCTCGGCTTTTTCAAGTTTTTCGTAGACAATCTCCGCGGCGGCGGCGAACCTCATGGAATAATCTTCGTCAATTATGCCGAAGCGGGAGACGAGTATGCCGTAAGCCCCTAAAAACAGCTTGCGTTTTGCCCTGCCTATTTCAAGCGGGTAGGTATCCACCGCCTTGTATATGTTGCAGATTACCACGCCGAACTGGTTATTTTCGTTGCGTTCGCACAGGCTGCGTATTATAGAAATTTTTAAATTATCGGGCAGAAAGGCGTTTAAAAGAAGGCTTCTGACATAGTCGTCGTATCCCGTTTTTACGGCGCATTCGGCGGCGACGTAGTGAAGCTCGTTGTCGTCTGAACTTTCTGTTTCGTCAAAGCACCACTTTATGCAGTCCAGCCCGTCCACTTTCTTTACAAGCTTTTTTGCGTCTTTTTCCGACAGGCTGTATATGGCCGAAAGAAAGGCAAGAGACTGTTCCCGCAAATCCTGCGGCAGGCGGTAAAAATAACTCAGCTCCTTCACCTCGCCGCCATCGGCGTTTTCGCGGGCTATATCGTAGTAATATTTTGCCACCACCGCGTCGGGATAGAGCGTGACGAGGGTATCGAAGATATCCAGGCTCGCCTGCGTATTTCCGCTGTTATACGCGGCCGCGGCCTTGAAGTACAGCATATTTTTGTCGGAATTTATAACCTCGTCGTCAAGCTTGCAAAAGAGCGCGTAGGCCTCGGCGTGCAGCTTGTTTTCGCAGCATACCGTGGCGATTTTATATATATCTTCTGTATCGGTGACCCTGAGAGACACAAGCCGTTTTGCAATTTCAACCGCGTCGTCCTGCCTGTTCTGCTCGCTGCGGACGGCCGCCAGAGTGGTGAGCGCCTGCACGTTCGCGGGGTCTAACGAAAGAACGTAATCGCAAGCCTTTTCCGCCTCGTCGTAATTATCGCTCAAGACGTACGCCATGGCTATATAATTTCTTGCGAGGATATATTTATCGTTGCCGAATGCCACCCTTTCGAAGCATTGCACCGATTTTTCGGGCTCCCTCGCCTTGATGTATTCTATCCCTTCAGAAATATCCGCCGTATAGTCGGCCTTTTCGGGGGGATAGGCGAATTTTAAGGGATTTCTTTCGCGTTTTATAAAGTGATCTATAATTTCGCGTCTGCTTTCGGCAGATAAATCCTCCGTTTCTATAAGCATTTTGTTGTAGTAGTACGCGGAAAAGCTCTCGTTGTCTACCTGCATATAGTTTACGGCGAGGCCCTCGTACGCCTCGGCCAGATCGGGGTCGTCGCAGACGTCAAGATACCTGAACCAGTTGTTTATGCTATCCTCATACATGGCTAAGTCGTCGTAAATTTCGGCGTACATAAGAAAAGTACGGTCGTCCTCAAAGTTAACTTCCGCATTTTTGTGGAGCATCTTCAAAGCCCCCGTATAGTTGTGGTCGTCTATGAACGCGGCCGCCATATCCAGCAGCCTGTCCTCGCTTAAGTCTATCCTTTCCTTTTTAGCCATTTGTCAGTTCGTCAATATCCTTTTTATCGAAAACGTAGTCTGTATTGCAGTAATGGCAGTGTACAGATACGCTGCCCTGTTCCTCCAGTATATTATACAGCTCATTTTTGCCTATAGCAAGAAGAACAGATGAAATTTTTTGCCGCGAGCAGTTGCAAATATAGTCGGGGTTGGTCATATACACATGGCCGCCCTTTGTCTCTTCGGCGAAAAATGTGTCCATTATACCCTTGGCCCCGACAGATTTTATGAGCTTTTCGGGGTGTAAAAAGTTTTGCATTTTTTCTTCGGCGAGGTCGCGGTTTTCGTCCGAAGTACCGGGCAAAAGCTGCATTACCACGCCGCCCGCGGCCACACATTTTCCGTCTTCGCCGATTTCCACCCCTACGCTTACGGCGGTAGGTATCTGCTCGGACGCGTCAAAGTAATTCATCATATTGCGGGAAACGTCGTCAGAGATGAGCTCGGAAGCCCCTACGAAGGGTCGGGAAAATCCGTCGTCCTTTATTACCGTCATATAGCCGCCCTTTAATTTGCCGTTCATAGAGCCGTCTATATACCCCCGCATATGCAGGTTGATATCGCCCGAAACGCTTACCGCGCCTACGCCGTCGTCTGCCTTGACGGTAATAGAAACCGCCCCCTTTTCGCTCTTTAAGCAGCCAGACATATACACGCCGCAGGTTAACATTTCGCCTAAAGTTTTTGCGGCGGACGGGTTTAAAGAGTGTATTTTTATGGCTTTGTTTACAAGATCGGTTGTTTCCATCACAGAGAGGGAGACCTGCCTGTCGAAAATTAAAGTTTTGTATAAATAGTTCATAGCGTCACTTTTTACAGATAAAATTTATCCTTTGCGAATTTTCCTCAAGCTTCTGCCCGAGGTGCCCCTCGCATTCAACGAAGGAAAATCCGGACGAAAGAAGCTGCTCTTTTATAAAAGAAAGCTCGTATATATACTGCGTGTGGCGTTCGTCCGTGCGGGCGTACGCGCCGTTTGAAGTCTTTTCAAACACGGTGATATCCATCTCTACCCTGTCGCCTTTAAAGCTGTTGAACCAGAGGTAGGTAATATCGTCGGTATCTTCGGCGAACAGATTGTCGCCTATTATATTTTTAAGCTTGTAGCCTGAACTTATATCGAAGATAAACGACCCGCCCTTTTTAAGACAAGCAGATACGTGAGAAAATGCTGCGGAAAGCTTTTCGGGAGGAACGTAATTTATGCAGTCGTTTACGGCTATGGCAAAGTCAACTTTAGACGTTAGTTTTAGTTTGGTTATATCGCCGAGTAAAAATTCGGCCCTAACGCCTTCGCGGGAAGAAATTTCTTTGGCTTTACTTAGCATACGCACGGAAATGTCTACCCCCTTTACGTCAAAGCCCGCCTTTATAAGCGACCTTGTAAAGTAGCCGTTGCCGCAGCCTATGTCTACGCCCTGCCGCCCCGCGTTTAAGCCGTTAAGCCTGTTAATTAAATACTGCGACCATATTTCATAGCCGCAGTCTTTATTTAAATATTCGAACCAACCGCCGAGGCCGTCATACGATTGTGACATTTTGCTTACCTTTATTTTAAAAGATGCTTTTGCCGAAGCAAATGAGGACGATTTATCATAATGTTTGCGCGCCGTCCTGCTATACCGTTCGCCAGTTCCGGCGGGATCCTTCGACTCGCTTTGCTCGCTCAGGATGACGTACTGTACTGCCGTTTATTATAGGGTTTAATTTATTTGAGAAGGTTGTCGGCGCTGACTTTCTTCTTTTTGCCCTTTTTGCTTGTATCCTGCAGAGCCTTCTCCCTTTCGGCGAAAAGCTTGTTGTACTCTACGTAAACAGAGTCGTTTTTATGCTCTTCTTCGTAGCTTGCGACAGCCCCCTGAAGTTCGGCCCTTGAAGCGGCGGCCGCAGCCACGTCGCCGCGGGTGAACGCTTTAGGAACGGCGGCGATAACCTCGTCGCTGATAGGTTTTACAGGCCTGCCTACAAGCTCGCTCTTGCCGGCGGCGAGAATTTCCTGCGCGACGCGCCTCTCTTCAGCGGCCTTTTCTTCGGCGCGTTCCTTGTCGGTCATCTGAGCGCGGGCCTTTTCCTTCTCCTTTTCCATGCTCGGAGTGATATATATGTCGAACGCCCACTGCGTGAAGCTCATCCACACAATCCCTACATACGAAAAGCCGAAGACAATAAATATCATGTACGTGATAACTTTGACAAACGTGCTTACCGTGCCCCACAGAAGAAGCCATACGGGAACGAGGGCTATGGCGGCGATAAATATCGTCTGGATAATAAAGCCTACCAAAAGAATGCAACTGTTTTTTACAAGCTGCCAGGGGTTTACGTTGTAACTTACTCCTACCGCGATAAACCACAGGCATAAAAGCCCTACCGCCACGCAGAGGATTACCATCAGAACCACAGCCGTTATAGGCCACGCCGCGGAACCGCCCGTAGCTATAGTGAGATTTTTCCAGTCCATAACCATCATGGTAGCGAAAAGAACAAGCGAGAAGAACATCACGGGAATGGCCGTATTTAAATAGCAGACCTTTACGCCGTGGAAATAGCTTTTAATGGTGAACTTGCCGTGCGTATTTACGAGCTTTTTCATCGAATAGCAGCAGCCCGCCACGCCTACCGAGGCTATCAGGGCCGCTACTACCGCGAGCGAGTAAAACATCGCGTCGGCCGATAAAATCAGCCCTTCGGCGAGCCCCTCCATATCGGGCGTCGGATGAGGGGACGCCGACCCTATGTTCGCCCCGAAGGGAAGAATAGACGACATTGCGTCTACATACACGTTGCGAATATACAAAATCGCCACTAAAGGCACAAAAAAGACGAGGGTTAACAGGTTATTTATAACCACTTTGGAAAAGTTGGCTTTAAATACCTCCCATGTGTCGCTCCACCTGCCTTTAGGCAATTCTTCGCGGGCGTAATCGGCAAAGTCTTTCCCTTCAAGGGATTTAAGTTTTGTATCTGCTGCCTTTGTATCTGCTGCCATAATAATATGTATTCCTTAATTCCAAGCTTTATTTATGCAAAAATTGCATTATAT
>JAJPXK010000009.1:0-4116 GCA_021205485.1 Clostridia bacterium
TTATTACGCTGTCTCATCAACAAAGAAGGAAGCAAAGAAATTAGCAGCTTGGGGAATGTTAAAAGATATTTTAAAAATCGAGGAGGAATAAAAAAATGAGTAAAGGACATGGCGTTAGCGGGCATACGCATAGCAGACAACAATTAAATAATTATTCTAATCAGAATAATCCAAATAATAGTGCGTATAGAGCAAATATGAATAATCATTCTAATCAATGCAATCCAAACAATGTTAATTATGGCGGAAATAAATCATTTGATACGCAAACAAAGAACGAAAATAAGTAATATTGTTTAAAGAATAGATAATTAAATAAAAAGCCACCTACTAAAAATACCTTGAGCAGTGCAGGCTGTGCACAAATTTTAACAAGTTAAAAGGAAAGATAATTGTATTGTTTTTCGACCTTATCAATCAACGATGTTGACAACATCTAATGTGTATGCTACGCTACCCTCAAGAGGAAGCCTAATAAGAGATTGTGGTAACGTCAAAAAAAACAGCCGGGGCTTTTACGCCTTGGCTGTTATATATACACAAGTTTTTACATTACTACGATATCGTTTTGCTCGAAGAGGGCCTTATACTCACGGGGGAATACGTCGTCGGTTATAAGCACGTCTATATCCTCTATCTGAGCGAAGGTGTAGGGGTTGATTTTGCCTATTTTAGAGCTGTCGAGCATCATATACACGTGGCGGGCCTTTTTGAACACCTGTATCAAAAGGTCGCTCTCTATCTGGCTGTTGCAGGTAAAGCCGTGTTCGGGCGTAAACGCCGTGGCGGAAACTATCGCAAGCTCAAAATTGGTGTGCATAAAGTATTCTTTCGCCGCGGGGGAGGCGGTGGAAAGGTTATCCTTCATAAGCTGGCCGCCTACAACGGTGATATTCACGTTTTTCTTCTGCGCGAGTTCCATAGCGACAGCTATGCCGTTTGTAAATACGTTGCACTTTATGTCGGGCATCTCTTTAGAAAGGTACATGGCCGTTGTGCCGCCGTCTATAAACACGCTGGAGCCTTCGTCGATAAGCGTGGCCGCCTTCTGAGCGATAACTATTTTGGCGTCCATATTTACGGTGGTCTTCTGCGTGTAAACCTCGCCGGATATCTTCTGTACTTCTTTTACAGACATAGCCCCGCCCCTTACGCGGATAATTCTGCCTTCCGTTTCAAGCTGTGTAAGGTCGCGCCTGAGGGTCATCTGCGATACGTCGGGGAAAGCTTCTTCAAGCTGTTCCAGTGTCATTTTGCCGCGTTTATCAATAATTTCGGCAACTTCTTCTAATCTTTCACGTTTCACTTGTTCGGGTCTCCTTTGTTAGGAATTAACATTTGTAGTTTTTAACTACAAATATTATATTATATATGATATACATTGTCAAGGGAATTGACGATATTTTTAACATTTTCACAAATTTTATGTTAATATGTTTCATAAAAATGACATGGCTGTATTATATAGGTGTATTGTTACCCTTGCCTTCCCTAGGGGTAGCGTAAGCATACACAGTAGAAGGTGGCTCCCGTAGGGAGACGGATGAGGGAAAATAAGGAATAATTATTAGAAACGCCCTCATCAGTCAACTTCGTTGACAGCTTCCCCTGAACGAGGGGAAGCCAAGATTAAGGCGTAAAAATACTGATTGTCCGCTCCTTGTTTATACGTACCTCTTGATTTTTTTAATATGGTGTGATATAATATCTTTACGCAGTTTTCCGCTGCGGGAGATTTATTGGTTATGAAAATAAGAAAACCTAAAATGCGGCCTATAACGCTGGTTGCTTTAAGTTTTGTACTTATAATAGGGATAGGCACGGGGCTTTTGTGTATTCCGTTCGCCGTAAAGGGAGGTTCGCCCGACTTTTTGACGGCGCTGTTTACGGCAACGAGCGCGACGTGCGTCACCGGCCACAGTGTGGTTGACGTGTACGAGTACTACACGTACTTCGGCCAGGCCGTAATACTTGTGCTTATACAGATAGGCGGCCTCGGATTTATCACGTTTATTTCCCTTTTGCTGCTTTTCGTCAAAAAGAACGTATCCATCTCAGATAAAAAGCTTGTTATGCAGTCGGCGGGCGGCCTGCAGCGAACGGGGCTTAAACCGCTGCTTAAATATATTTTTATCGGCACATTCAGCTTTGAGTTTGCGGGGGCGCTGCTCCTTTGCATAAGCTTTATACCCGAGGCCGGCTGGCTCGGGATATGGCTTTCGGTATTTACCTCTATATCGTCCTTCTGCAACGCGGGTTTCGCCCTTACGGGGGCGTTAGACCAGTCGTCGCTGTGCGGCTTCGCGAGCGACCCCCTCGTTTTGATAGTAGTATCTCTGCTTATAATAACGGGCGGCCTCGGCTTTTTTGTATGGTACGACATTGTGGACAACAAGTTCCGCTTTTCAAAGTTCTCGCTCCATTCAAAAATCACCCTCTGCACGACGGGCATACTGCTTGCTTCGGGGTGGTGCCTGTATATGCTCTTTGAGTGGAACAACGTCGGCACTATAGGCGATATGAACATCGCCGACAAGATAATAAATTGCTTCTTTATGGCGGTAACGCCGCGTACGGCGGGCTTTTCGTCGGTGGATATGGCCGAACTATCTGACGGCGGGTATATTTTAACGCTCGCTTTGATGTTTGTAGGCGGCGGAAGCGGTTCCACCGCGGGCGGCATAAAAATAACAACTTTGGCCGTGCTTATGCTTACGATGATTACCGTATCGAGGCGAGGCAAGCAGGTAAACGTGTTCAAACGCAGCGTAGAGCCTAACGACGTTCACAGCGCCGTAGCCATAGTTATGACGTACGTCATGGTGACTATGCTGAGCATATTTATAATTTGCGGGGCGGAAAGTTTCGCTTCGTCGGGGAGCGTTATATCCATAGACATAAAGAGCATTACTTTTGAAGTTGTTTCGGCGATAACGGCCACGGGGCTTTCCTTCGGCATAACGCCGTACCTTACAATCTTCTCTAAAATAGTTTTGATAATGCTTATGTACTTCGGAAGAATCGGCGGATATGCGATGATGCTTGTCTTTTCGGAAAACAGGCGTCCGCCCGCCGCGACAAGGATTACCGAGCATATAATGGTAGGCTGAAAACGCAATAATTTGAGCATATTACGGGGGTAATTTGTAAAATGAAAAAGAATATCATGATTATCGGCATGGGCAGATTCGGAACGAGAATCGCCGAAAAATTACAGGACTTAGGCCACGACGTTATGGTTGTGGATAAAAACCAGCAGGCTATCGAGGGGCTTGCGATGAGGTTTGCCGACGCGCAGATAGGCGACTACACCAACCCCGATATGCTTTCGCAGCTCGATATAGCTTCGTTTGACGCGGTGCTTGTAACCATAGGCGACAATCTGGAAGATTCTATGATAACCACCATGTTTTTAAAGAGGCTCGGGGCGAAGAATGTTTATTCCCGCGCCAGGAGCGAGACAGAGGTGGAGCTTTTGCGAAAGATAGGGGCGGACGAGATTATCTACGCCGACGGCGACGCCGCCGACAAGCTCGCCGTAATGCTCGGCGGCAACAACCTGTTTGACTATATACAGCTTACGAACGGCTACGCCATATTCGAGGTGCCTATTTTAAAGGCCTGGGAGGGCAAGACCATAATAGAGCTTGACGTCCGCAGACGGTATAAAATAAATATTGTTGCCGTTAAAAACGACCATATGCTTGACCCTACGCCCTCGCCCGACTACCGCTTTAAGCAGGACGACCATATTCTTGTAATAGGCAGCTCGCGCGACGTTTTCAAATTCGACGCAAAAACTTAAAACTTATTTGTGCGGTTTTCCGCGGGTACCCGCGAGATCCTTCGACTTCTCTCAGGATGACAGGGGTGCGCCTCGTCGTCATTGCGAGGAGCCGCGAAGCGGCGACGTGGCAATCCCGCGGGAGCGGCATCGAGCCGCGGCTCGCGACCAGCATAGCAGGACGGCTGAAAAGTTGTTTATAATAACCCGCCCGCACGCAGGATGACAGGGGGTTGCTGCGCAGAGCATTCCTGCAAAACAGAAAAAATATCGTCGTAAATTTATAATATTTTGTTATTGCAAATTGCCAAATTGAGCGTTACGCTTGGTTT
>JAJPXK010000009.1:4126-10259 GCA_021205485.1 Clostridia bacterium
AAAAAATTTTTACCCCCCCCCCGAATTTTAGCGGCTTTTTAGCGGTCTGTTTGCTATAATGATTATTGTGTGTTATACAATGTGTATAACCATAGATAAATTTAAGGAGGTTTTTCTTTTATGAAAAGAAAATTGGCAATTATTTTTCTTTCAATCTGCGCTGTGGTTTGTTTTGCGTTCGGCATTTCCGCCTGCGACGGCGGTTCCGAAAATTCAGGCACAGACAGCAGTTCTGAAGAAAGCAGTTCCAGTTCTGAAGAGACAGTCGTAGATGATGTAATAGGTTACTTGTTTTTTGATCTGAATGATGATGATACATATTCAGTAGGTTGTAGGGAAAATCTTTTTTATCCAGAAAATTATATTCTTGTTTATTCCGATGGCGTTGTAACAATTCCTTCAACTTATAACGGAAAAGCAGTGACAATTGCAGATTATGCGTTTTACGGATGTACTTCTGTGACAAGCATAACTATACCCGACGGTATTCTTGAGATAGGGGATAATGCTTTTCGCGGTTGTTCCTCGCTCAAAAGTATAACGATAGGCAAAGACGTTACAGCCATAGGCGATATGGCGTTTGATGAATGCGCTTCGCTCGAAGCTGTTTATATAAGCGATTTATCGGCATGGTGCAGTATTGACTTTGGAAATACCGCATATGCTAATCCGCTTTTTTATGCAGGTAATCTGTATGTAAACGGATCTCTGTTAACAGAACTGAATATAGACTCTGATTCAGGTATAAGCGAAATAAGCGCATATGCTTTTTACGGCTGTACATCGCTTGAAAGTTTGACAATAGAAGCTGATGTTACCATAAATGAATATGCTTTTGAAAATTCTTCGCTAAAAAGCATAACCATAGCCGACGACGCAAGGCCCTCTATAGGTTATAGTGTATTTAGATACTGTTCTTCTCTTGAAAGCATAACATTCCCTTACGATTGTTTGCTAACAAACAATGATCAAACGTTGGAATATATCTTTGGCGGAACTGAGGCTTCACACATGAATCAAGAGTATGGTTATTGGTATCCCGCGAGTTTGCAATCGGTAACGATAACAAGCGGCGATATACCTGCAAGCGCATTGCGCGGTTGCCCTATGACGAGTTTGACAATAGGCGAAAACGTTACGTCTATCGGCTCTGTTGCATTCTATTCATGCTATGAGCTGACGGAAATTAACTATAATGCAAAAAAAATAAGCGATTTTGACACAGGTCAGATATTTGTCGGTGCAGGGAAAAACAGCAACGGCGTAATTTTAAATATAGGTGCAAACGTTGAAAGGGTGCCTGCGTATTTATGTTTTTCTGAAAATTCACATAATTCTCCCTGTCCAAACATTGTAAGTGTGGTGTTTGCGGAAAACAGTATTTGCACAAGTATAGGAGAACATGCGTTTTATTATTGTGCTTCTCTTTCAAGTGTAAATATCCCTGACAGTATTACTACTATCTGTGATTATGCATTTTCCAGTTGTACTGCGCTCACAAGCTTAACTATAGGCAGCGGAGTGAAAACTATAGGCAAAGGAGCATTCGGTTGTCGCGCCTTGACGGAAATAAACTTCAATGCAACGGCAATGGAAGATTTATCTTCAGACAATGGTGTATTCTCTTACGTAGGACAAAGCGGCGACGGAATAACGGTAAATATAGGCGCAAACGTCACAAAAATACCTGCCTATCTGTTCTGCCCTTATTCTTCAAGCAGCTATGCACCTAAAATTATAAGCGTTAAGTTTGCGGAAAACAGCGAATGCGCAAGCATAGGCGACTATGCGTTTGCATATTGCACGGCATTGACTACTATTTCAAATTTACCTTCCGCGGCAACGTATGACGTTAACATAATCACGGGTTGCACAAACTTTGATAAATCTTCATTCTACACTGTAGCTGACAATATAAATTACTTCGGTACACAGATGATAAATGTTGTTGATACCACGGCAGAAATTGTTATAGTAAAAGAAGGAACAACGTCTATTGCGGAAAACGCGTTTGCAAACTGCGCTGACCTGCGCGTTGTTTATATCCCTTCAAGCGTTACCGAAATCGGCAGCAATGCGCTTGTGTGCGGGGCCGATTCAGACCTTAAAATCTACTTTGGCGTAAGCAGTTCAAGCAGCATATTCAATAATTATACAGATTGGCTTGGCACTTATTCCTACGAATATACGTATAACGGAGCAGAAACCAGCGCCGACGTTTATTACTCGTATGCAACCGGCGTGCATCTTACAGATTATTATTTGCATGACAGCGTTACCGTTTACGGATATATCGGCAATGAGACAGAAATAAGCATTCCGTCCAAGTTAGGCACTTACACAATGAGCCGTATCGGATATTCAAAGACGGTTGCCGTAGTTGGTGACGTGTCGTATGTTGTGCCTCTTTCAAGTTTCATTGGCGTTACAAGTATAACAATGCCTTCCTCTATAACACAGGTAAATACATATGCGTTCTATAACAACACGGCGCTTACCTCTGTAACGCTGCTTACAGACAGCGGCGATCTGTTAATATATTCGGGGGCATTCTACGGCTGTACCAATTTAAGCTCTGTGACGTTTACCGAAGGCGCGCAAGTTGTGTTGCAATACCTGTCGTTCTACGGCTGTGCTTCGCTTACTTCTTTAACGCTTCCGTCAACCACCACATCTATAATCGCGCAGGCGTTTGAAGAGTCGGGGCTTACAAGTCTTACAATCACAAATGTCGGAACTGCGTATTTATATACAGACGCGACAGATGTATCGACTTATAAGCAATATACGCTCAGCGATTATACGGCTGAACAGCTTGCAACGCTTGTCAAAGGCGACTGGCTGAATTATAACATATTGATCAGCGTTACAAACGTTACCGATTAAGTTATATCGCAAAATACAGGGCGGAGCGGCAATTTTTGCCGCCCCGCTCTTTGCGTTATGAGCTTTTCTTTCTCGCGAGTTCCACGTTGTCGCTTTCGCGGTCTCTCAAAGACTTTACAGGGTGTTCGCTGTCCTGATAACGGAAGTCTTTGCCTAGCGTCTTTATCGCCTTTTCTATTACCATATGCGAAGGCGTCTTTGTGTCGTCCGACAGGAATTTATCCTGGAAAGAGAAAAATCTGTGGTCGTCGGGGAGTTTGTTGAGTTCGGAGTACCCTTCGCCCTCCATAGTGACGGTTACGGTCTCTTTAAGAACCTTTCTTATATACTCTTTGTTAGAGCCTAACCTTAAAAGTTTAGGGAAGCTTCCGCCGCCTATTACGTCTTCGGCGGTACGCTGTTCGTACTTTTTAAGCAGCGCGGCGGCTGTTTTAAGGTGGCTCACCTCCATTTTGAAGTGTTCAAGCCAAATGCGTTTTAAATTTTCGTCGCTTTCGTCCTCGTGCATAGACCAATACAGCCAGCATTCGGTGTATTCGTGCATTACCCACATTTCAAGCCAGGTAGAGTTAGGGTCTTTAAGGCTTTCGTACTGCGTTACGTGAGCTTCCTCAACCATGCCGATTTCGCCGTAAAGCTTTCGGCCTAAGTCGTTTTTGTACCACTGCGCTATATTCATATAGTAGTTCATAGTCTGCTGTTCTGCGGCGGTGATGGTGTTTACCACAAGTTTGCTGTACAGATCGGCCGTTTCGCAGTCTATATGAGGCTTTATCTCGTCGGCGGGGAAGCGGTGGTGAGCGATGGTAGGTCTTCCGGGCATAATCTCGGTAAACTGGCCTACAAGAAGATCTGCGTCTTCGTCTTTATCCATTTTCAGAAGGTTAGAAAAACGATAGAGGTGGTCAAAGTCCTCTAAAAGGGCAAAATTTAACGCCTTGATGTTGTTTTCGTCGGTCTCGTTCCTCGCAAGTTCGGCCGTAAGGTCTATGGCGAGCTGTTCGTAGGCTATGGTGGTTTCGAGTATGCTCTCGTTTATAGGTTTTAAACAGCTCAGGCGTTTTTGCTGTTGCTGCTCCTGACGCCTTACCACGGCGAGCGTACTTAAAATTTCAGGCTCGTCGCAGTGCCTTGCAAGCTGGTGCATAAACCAGCAGCTTTCAAACTCCGTTCCGTTCATAAGTATGACTCGCGTTTTTGCGTAGGGGGAAGTTTTTTCTTTGTTGTAGCTTTTAGGGTACATCTTTTTCAGCGGTATAAAATTGTTTTCAAGACTTTTGCATCTCTCTTCAAAAGGGTTCATAAAAAATACCTCCGCATAAGTTTTTGACAATGCGGAGGTATTTTATGCGTAAATTACATATACTTTTTAATTTTGCCCGTAAGGTTTACGCCGCGGTTTTTAAGATATTTTGCTACTTCTTTTTTGAAGTACCAGTCGTCTGCGTCTTCGCCGCTATAGCGCCGCAAATCGCTGTAGACGATGTTGTTTTTCGCCATTACGGGGGTAATTATGTTGCCTTGCTGTTCTTTGTAATGTTCAAAAATCGGAACAATAACCTCGTTTAAAAGGCTGGTTAAAAGTTCGTTGTAATTTAATTTGCACAGCCTTGGTATAAGCCCGTAATAGTTGTCGTCTTCAAGGTAGTTGAGTTCTGTCCCCGTTGTTTTTACTTCCGTGTAGCTTTTTTCCAGATACAGATATCTGCACCAGTAGGGGAAGGTCTCGTTATTTTGCTCCTTTGGCAGCAGATTGTAATTTACAAAGTACCCGTACGCGCTGTAGAAGGCCTTTAAAAAGTCCAAAATTCTTTGGTAAGTCTCTTTACTGTCGGTGTAAATTTTGCAGATAGTTCTTATATTTTCGCCTGTTTGGCTTATAGTCTTCCAGTCGTCCTTTTGCAAAAGGGGAAGACTTTTGTCGATGAGGGCGTTTATATATTCGTCGTTCCACAAAATCGCCTGTTCTTTTGTAAAATTATCGGTTATAAAGCTGTCAATTTCAGTGTCGTTATAATAATAGTTACAACTTAAAGCAAAATATATCTCCTTTGCGTTATCTGTTATAATATTAAAGCTTACACCGCAATTTTCTGTAAATAGCTGCCTAAAACTTAAAATGTTCTGCCTGTTGATTCCGCAGGAGGAGTATATTTCGTTTAATATTTTTACCTCATAGTCTTTGCCCCCGCGGCATTTTTTAAGGATGAGTTTATTGAGCCTTGTCTCTAAAAATTCAAGGCATTCGGTAAGATTGTTTTTAGCGGCGATGCTTATAAGGCCTTTGTAGTTTTCTTCTTCGGTAAATTCGTCGTAGCTGTACCTGCCGCTGTCCACGTATAACAGAAGAGAGTACTTGCCGCCGTCGTCTAAATCTTTGCACGACTCGTCATATCGGCATATCAGCTTTTTCGCATTCCCGGCGTTTACTCTGTCGTTGAGTTTAAAAACAACATGGCGATAGAGTCCGGCGTCATATGAAGATGTGTTTAATTGTCCGCTCAGCCATTCGTTTGTCCAGAGATCCAGGGTTTCATCGGGCAGATTGAATGACTTAAATTTTTCAGCGTTCTCTATATCGCCCCTGAAGGTGTCGCGCGTGCAGCATTTAAAGCTGAAAAAGTACTCTTTCGCAGTGTCTTCGGTGAGGTTAAAACATGCAAAATACTTATTTAATTGGTCGGGAACGGGTATTTTATTTGCATTTACATACTTTTTGAGTACATTTCTTAAAATGTAGCCTTCGAACAATTCCTGATGGTTGTAATTTTCGTAAACCAGGCCGAGTTTTTGCATTAAAGGGGTAGGCTGGTTGCTTTCGTATTCGCTGAAGCGTTCAAATACGGGGATAATAAGGTCGGTAAAAACCTCGCTTAACAGGTCGGTATAGTTTAATTTGTACAGCCTCGGGATAAGCCCTGTAAAGCCGTCGTCAGGTAAATACCGCCTGTCGTCCGCCGCGGTACGCGTGTAGCGGTACCGCCTTTCGGGCCTGCATTTTTCTATATAAATATTGCGGAAAACGCAAAATCCCCTTTCGTCTGCGGCGTTCAAAAAATAATAGTTCATAAAGTACCCGTACGCCGAGTGATAGTCCTTTATTAAAGCTATAATTCTTTTTAACGTCTTTTTATCGCCTGTAAATATATTGCATATGCGGCAGATATTGTTGCCTATAGTTTTAACGCTGTTCCAGTCAACGGTTTTCAAAAGGGGGCGGCAACTGTCTATCAGACCGTTTATATAC
>JAJPXK010000002.1:0-4591 GCA_021205485.1 Clostridia bacterium
CGGTATTATATAGCCGTAAGCTTATATCGGCCCGGATTGCGTTTAATTGAGACAAAAAAAGTTTATATTATAATAAAGAGAATAAAAAGAGGTAAAAAAATGGCTAACTATTGTTCTTATTGCGGAGCTTCAGTTTCTTCCGACGCCTGCTACTGCCCTAACTGCGGGGCTTCGCTGACGGGCTCGGCGACGACCGGAGCGGCTGCGACAACCACTACAACCAACAACACATCATCGGGCGCTGCGGCGGGCGCGGCGGCGGGTATTTTAGGCACCCTTGTGGCCGTAACTCTTACGAGCGGGCTCACCCGAAATTTATATTATTACGGAGGCAGGTACTACCTTGACCCCTACTGCCGCAGGCCGTTTTACGGCGGCATACGCGGACCGCACCGCATGATAGGCCCCGGACCTCACGGCGGACCCCGCGGAGGTTTTGGCGGACCCGGCGGACCCCGCGGCGGCGGGCCGAGAGGAGGCTTTGGCGGAGGTCCCGGCGGCGGACATGGCGGCCCCGGGGGACATGGCGGCCCTGGCGGCGGCGGACGCAGATAATTTACATAAAAATATATACGCGTTTCCTATTGCGGAGACGCGTATTTTTTACTTTTTCAGTTTCTACTCTTTGTTCAGTTCGTTAAACGCCGAACGAAGGACGGAGACAAATTTTTCGGCGTCGGCTTCGGCAGTATGCCTTCCGAGCGTGACGCGGATTGATGATTTTACGTCTTTTTCGGCGATGTTCATCGCGAGGAGCGTGTGCGAGGGCAGAGCCGTGCCCGCCGTGCAGGCCGAACCCGCCGAAACGGTTATGCCGAACCTGTCGAGATAGGCCATAATCTGAGTGTTTACGTAGCCCTCGAGGCGGAGATTGAGGTTAGAGGGAACCCTGCTTGATAAACTTCCGTTGAGTTTTACGAACGGCAAATCCAGGCCGTTTAAAATTTTATCGCGCAGGGCGGCAAGCCTTTTATTTTCGCTTTCCCGCAGTTCTGCGGCGAGTTTTAACGCCTCGGCAAAGCCTACCACAGCGGGAACGTTTGTAGTGCCACCGCGCCGGCCCCTCTCCTGGCTGCCGCCGTTAATTAAGGGATATATGCGGGCGTTTTTGTTTATAACGAGCGACCCGACGCCCTTAGGGCCGTAAAATTTATGAGCGGAAAGGCTTAAACTGTCGGCCATGCCGCCGTTTACGGCAAGGCACCCCGCCGCCTGCACGCAGTCGCAGTGATAATGGACGCCCGCGGCCCTGCATAAACTGTATATTTCGCCATACGGCTGGATAACGCCCGTCTCGTTGTTTACGGCCATGACGCAGACTATGGCGGCGTCACCCTTTTCAAGCTCCTTTTCCACCGATTGAGGCCGTACTATGCCCTGATTATCGGGGTAAATGAGGGTTGTTTCAAAGCCGAAAACCTCCATAGCTCTGGCGGCCTCGAGAACGGAGGGATGCTCTATCGCCGAAACGATGATACGCCTTTTTTTGCCGTAATTCGCCGTACAGACGCCCTTTACGGCCCAGTTGTTGGCCTCGCTGCCGCCGCTTGTGAAGTAAATATCTTCCGGCCTGCACTTTAAAATACCCGCCGAGAGATCCCTCGCGCAGTCCACCGCGTACGCCGCCCGCCTGCCTATGCAGTGCTGAGAATGAGCGTTGCCGTATATTTCGCCGAAGTACGGCTTCATTTTTTGCAAAACGCCCTCATCCACGGGCGTAGTTGCCGCATTGTCTAAATAAATATAGTCCATATTTTTAAAATTAGTTGCGGGATATGCCGCAACTAACCGTTTTTTATTCCGCTTCGCCCGTCGCCGCCGCGTCAGCCGAGTTTGTATTTTCCTCGCCCGCGGGCGCCGTAAACATTATCATATCGTACAGCTCCTGCAAGGCTTCAGCCTTTTTACTGCTCTCTATATACGCCCTGCCAATCGCCGTGGAAGTATTTTTCTCGTTACGGGAAAGGCGGCTGGCATCCCTTACGAGGGGCCGCAAAAGAATTATCGTAGCGATAAGCCCTACGGCCGCCATGGCGAAGAGAACTATGGTGACGACTAACAGAACGCCGCCGCTGTCGGAAAACATCACAGAGCTCATGCCTATAGCCACAAACAAAACAACGATAAAGGGAATTGCGGCGAAGAGGAAATTGCGTAAAGATTTATCCCTGTTGGCTTTAAACTTTACCCTTCGTTCGGCCTTTTTCTCCTCGTTTTCAGCCCGTTCGGCCTCCACCGCCTTTTGCTGAACTTCAAGCTCAGCGGCGATATTTGCGGCATACTTGCCCCTGAATTTTTCCCTTTCGTCCTCGGGAACGAATTTTGTGTAGCCGTCATAGAGGGAAAGGCACTCGTCCGTCCTTGAAAAATCGGTAAAATTATTAGTCAGAAGCTCAAGCTTCAGAGTATAGATATCGTATTCCTCGTCCCAGGCTTCCTGAGCCGAATCGAGGGCCACCAGGGCATACTCGGCGTCGCCTTCTGCGATGCGTTCTTTGGCCTTTTCGATAAAATCCCTCGCCTCCGCCCTCGCAAGGCGTTCCTGCTCCTCGCGGGCCGCCCGCATAAGCTCCTCGGTTACGTTCGGGTCCTCCTGCTCCTCGTCTATGTCCGACCAGAAGTCAAGGTACTCCTCCTGCTCTTCATCCTCAGACTCGGGCTCTATTATTTCAAGCTCTTCCTCGCCGTCCTCGTTTATACGGATACGATACTTCTTATCCTTGTCGTCGTCGGCAAGCCTCTCTTCTGCCATTTACTTTTCCTGCCTTATTTTTGGTATATATGTCTTCGCAGTAAAGGCAAAAAATTTGCCCCTGTACCTGCTTTGCATCCATTTGCTCATGCTGTCGTTGTCGAACGCCGCGTACACGGCCCCGCCCGAGCCCGTCATCGCCGCCGCGGGAGGGTCAAACGAGTAAGCTTCGTACAAAGCCTGCTCCACATCGGGGTTTATAAGCCTCGCGGGCGCGTAGAGGGCGTTGTATATACTCTTGCTCAGCTTTTCGAAATCGCCGTCTTCCAGGGCCTTCTGAGCCCTGTCGCTGTTTGTACGCCTGCCGTCGGGATTATCGTCGTAACGGGAATAGCACTCCCCCGTTGAAACACCGCTTTGCGGAACTATCAACGTAAAGTACAGCTTCATGCGGCTGTCTATAGGCTCAACCTTTTCGCCGTAGCCCTTTATGCGGGCGTAGCCGCCGTCCATCATATACCTTACGTCAGAGCCGGCTTTATCTGCGATCTCGTACACGTCTTCTCTGTCGGCGTCAAACAGCCGCGTCAAGGCGTTCAATACCCCCGCCGCGTCCGCCGAAGACCCGCCTAAGCCCGCGCCGACGGGAATATTTTTCCAGACGGTGATATCCACGCCGCACACGCCGATCTTTTCAACAAACATTTCGGCCGCCTTTACCGCGTTGTTGCTTTTGAAGGGTATGCTCTCGCTGTTCATTCCGTGCATAACGCAGCCAACAAGGCCGTCTTTGCGTTTTTTGACGTTTATGACGTCAAAGAGATCGATGCTTGTCACAACGCTGTCTATAAGGTGTTTGCCGCCGCTTACGCCGTTTATATTCAGCGTAAGGTTGATTTTTGCAGGCGTTTTTACGCGAACCTCGTTCATAGCTAAATTATAACATCAAAACACGCCGCAAGCAAGTTTTTTCTATAAAATTATAACACGTAAAAACAGACGATTCAATTATTTTATACGCTTTTTGAAAAATAAAATGCCCGACTGCCTGTTTTAGTGCACAGTGTCGGGCAAAAGTTTATACAGTTTTAGGCCGATAGATTACCACCTTCTCATCCCCCGACAGAGGGAAAGCAAGCGAGGGGCAGGAGGCTGTTATATCCTGCGGGCTTCGCTTAAGTTTTTTCGCGACGCTCCATAGCGTGTCGCCCTTTTCAGGCGCCAGCACCGTTACGGCGGGGTAACTGTCTATCGCTTCGCCCGCTTCCAGTTCGCTTATGTACAGACATTCGCGGACAAGATAATTGGCCGCCGCGATCTTTAAAGTGGCCTCGGCCTCGCACTCGCCTTCCGAACGCTGGCGCACGCTTATGCCTATCACGGCCACGTCTATGCGGGGGTCGCCGTACAGCCCGTTGAGCTTTACCGAAAAGGGAAATGTAACATCAGTACTATGAAATTCACCGTCGCGGGTAAATACCAATACCGCCTTCACGGCCCCTTCCAGAAGGCCCGTATCGGGCGAATATGTGCACTCGGCTTTAGGCGAAGCGGCGACTTTGAACGAACAGCCGTAGTCAATTTTAACGCCTGTGGCGCACGCTCCGCTCACGCGTTCGGTATATTCCTTTATATCCTCGCACACGGGCGTGTATTCCCTGCCTTCCTCGGCAATCGTTTCAGCCCCGCAGCAGAAGGCGTCGGTCACGACCTCGACCTCCTTTTCCTCTATAAAGGAGCCTGCGAACGCGAGCTGAGCCGCGAAACGCAGATTGCACCTGCCGCGTTCCTCGTCTACCTGAGCTGTAACCGTGGCCTCGGCAACGCTTGTAAGGCAGTCGGCTTTGCGGGCGTAGGCGGCGCTGTCGCAGACAATCTCGGCCGTAAACGGGATAATTC
>JAJPXK010000002.1:4601-10247 GCA_021205485.1 Clostridia bacterium
ATTCTGTCCAACGCCACGGGCTCGTCGCCCCTTATGGCGAGCATAGACAGGTAAATATCCCCGCTTATCTGTATTTCGCCCGCCCCGCAGCGGCAGTCCGTGGTTATCGCCTTGGCGTCGTGCATAAGAATATCGGCCACGTTCGCCGCCTCGAAGTCGTCCTCCACCTCGCTTTCGCCCGAAAAGGTCTGAACATTGCAGAATTTAACGTTCTCCGTACGGCAAACCGCGCCTTCGGCCGAAGTTACGTAACACCTTTCGGCGTTGCCGTAAACGGTAATGCGGGCAGTTATCACCGCCGCAACTATAAAAGCCGTTCCGTCGCGGCGTACCGACGCCTTTTCGCAGGCCAATGAACATATAGCCGTCTGAGCGGGCGCAAGCAGATCGTCATCGGCGTAATGAGTAAACTCCGCGCCCTTCTGCGCTCTGGTTAATTTGCCTCGGCTGTCGGCGTACACCGCCGTGCATATAATCCTGCCGCCGTAGTTTACCCTGCCCGAAGACACCTCGCAGTCTGAAAGCTGCACCTGCGGGCAAACGGCTAAAATTTCTCCCGCGACGTCGCCCGAAAAACGGCATTCCACAACCGACTGAGAGTTTATTACCGTAAGCCGTTTTACGTATGAATCGTTTACGCTTTGCGTATTTATTGACATAATCAGCTCCTTGATATTAATTCAAAGATATTTTATGCCGCAAACAGCCGACGTATAACTGAAATTTAAGGAGAATATTGTATTTTTAAGCCCGACGGGCTACTTTTACCCTGCCGCAGACCACTTCCGAATAAGAATAGGCCGTTTTGCCGAGAAAGTTTTTATCGTCGGGGCAAACGGTAAAAAGAAAGGGATATATGCCGTTTACCGTGGCTGGAAAAGTGACGTACCTGTTTCTGCCGACGTTGAGTTTTACCGTTACGGGCTTGTTGTAGCAGCCTTCCATCTTCCGTTTTACAGCAGTTATGTTTAATCCTGAAAGAGGTTTTATCATAACCATAGTTTGTAAATTTTAAGAAATTTTATGCAAAAACAGACAAGAAAATCCCGATTGCAAGCGTTAAGTCAAGCAACCGGGACTTTCTTTGTATCTATGAGAGAGCGGGATAAGCTAAGTTAAGCTTTTACAGGTTCTGTAACCTCGTTGTCGAGGGCGTCTACGCCCGTTTCGCCAGTACGCACGCGCATAACGTTTTCTACGTCGGTGACGAAGATCTTGCCCGCGCCGTACTTGCCGTCGTCAAGCACCTTCTGCGCTACAGCCACGACAAGCTTAGGATCTACGGTAGAAACTACAATTTCAACCTGTACCTTAGGGATAAGGTGCATAGAGGTTTTAACGCCCCTGTACTGACCGGTCTTGCCTGCCTGCGTGCCGCAGCCCATTACATTGGTAACGGTCATGCCCGTGACGCCTATCTGCGACATAGCGTCCTTAAGAGTAAGGAATTTATCCTGAGCGGTGATAATGGTAACTTTTGTATATTTATCCTGAGATACAAGGTCTATATCTACAGGCTGTACGCCCGATACATCTACGCCTACGCCAGAACCGTCGTAAGAGGGGATTGTAGGCATAAAGTCTGCGTACGCCGAGGAAAGGCCGTGTTCGGTAACGTCGAGGCCGATAATCTCATCTTCTGCCGAGCAGCGAAGGCCGTTCCAGTTATGTTCTTTGGCTACGGCTACAGCCTTTACAGGCGAACACTTGAATTTAACCATTACAGGTATGTACTTGATGCAGAAGAAGATTATAACCATCCATACAATCGTCCAGGCAAGTATTGCAACTATGCCGAGGCACTGCAAGCCGAGCTGAGCCCAGCCGCCGCCGTAGAAAAGACCTGTCTCGGTAGAGAATAAGCCGCAGGCGAGCGTGCCCCAGATGCCGTTCGCAAAGTGTACGCCTACGGCGCCTACGGGGTCGTCTATATGCAGTTTTTTATCGAGTACTTCGCACACTACAACTACAAGTATGCCGGCTACAATGCCGATTATCGCGGCGCCTAAAGCGTCCACTATATAGCAGCCTGCGGTGATGGCTACAAGGCCTGCGAGCGATGCGTTGAGGCACATGCCTACGTCGGGCTTTTTGTTCTTAATCCATGTGAATATAAGCGCCGCAACCGTAGCCGTCGCGGGGGCGATAGTTGTCGTAAGGAAGATGTGAGCGAGTTCTTCTACCGAAGAAGCCGCGGCTCCGTTGAAGCCGTACCAGCCGAACCAAAGGATAAATACGCCAAGCGCTCCAAGGGTTATTGAGTGGCCCTGTATGGCGTTTACCTTTACCACCTTGCCGTTTTCGTCGCGGTCATATTTGCCGATACGGGCGCCGAGGAATATAGCGCCTATAAGGGCGGTGCAGCCGCCTACCATATGTATGCATGCGGAACCTGCGAAGTCAATGAACCTAAGATAGTCTCCAGCTACCTTTATATTAGTAAGTTCACCGAAACTATACAGCCAGCCGTCGCCCCATACCCAACCTGCTTCGATAGGATATACTACGAGGGAAATCATAGCTGAATAGATGCAGTAAGAGATAAAGCGCGTTCTTTCTGCCATGGCTCCCGAAACAATAGTCGCGGCTGTGGCGCAGAACACAAGGTTGAATACAAAGCTGGAAGCTTCGCCCGACGCTACGAAATTATCGAAGTCGGTAAACAGCCCCATGTTAGGGGTACCTATAAAGTACCCGCATGCTTCCTGGCCAACCAAAAGGGAATAGCCCAAAAGCATAAACACTACGGTACCGATGCAGAAGTCCATCAGGTTCTTCATTATAATGTTGCCTGCATTCTTGGCGCGGGTAAAGCCCGCTTCTACCATCGCAAAGCCGCATTGCATAAAGAACACCAATGCAGCGCCGATAAGGAACCATATGCCGAATATCATCTCGCTTGAAAGTTCAAGCGATTCTGCAAGATAATCGGTAATGACGTCCGTATCAGCTAACAATGCTGAAGTCATAAAATTGTCCTCCGAAATATAAAAAAATTTTAAACTGTTTTCAATCCCTCTCTCATCGGGATATATTGCACCACCATTTAGCCTCCCCTATTAGGGGAGGGGAACCGCTTGCGGTGGTAGGGTTTAATAAGGTGAACCCTTCAGTCAGCCTTGCGGCTGCCAGCTCTACTGTGTATGCTACGCTACCCTACTAAGGGAGCCTATAATGCGGTAACCAATCTGTTATATTATGTGCGGCGGCGATACCGCCGCCGCACCGCGTAACTAAAATTCCATCCTCTTTAATATACAATGTTACAAAATTATAACAGATTTTATTAAGTTGTGAATTTACCCTCATCCGTCAGCTTCGCTGACACCTTCTACTGTGTATGCTTACGCTACCCTCAGGGGAAGGCAAGGTTTAAGTCAACAGCTTTGCTGACACCTTCTGCTGTGTATGCTTACGCTACCCTCAGGGGAAGGCAAGGGAACAGCTTAATTTACGCTGTATAAAAGGTCGAAGTAAGAAGGGTACGGCCAGTAATCTGCCGAAGTCATAGTCTCCATCTCGTCGGCGATAGCCCTTATTACGGCCATCTGCGGAACTATAACGTGAGCCATCGCCTGCGAAGCGGGCTTTACGTCCTCTTTGTCTATCTTGGAAAGTTCCATTTCAAGCTTGGCTATCTCTGTAGAGAATCTGTCGTTCAAGGTAGAAAGCTTAGTGATAAGCGTCTTTTCTGTTTCGCAGGGTATGCTCTCGGAAACGGCTTTCTTGGCCGCCACGTTGCCGCAAAGCTCTGCCACAAAGTCAGATACGGCGGGGAGTATATCCTGTTTAGCCATCTGAAGCATAGTCAAAGCTTCTATATTTATAGTCTTTACGTAATTTTCAAGCTGGATATCCGCGCGGGCTATGGCCTCGGCCTCGGTATATACCCCTTGGTTTACAAACACGTCTATATTCTTCTTTTCAAAGAATACGGGCACCGCGTCTGCCGTGTTCTTGTTGTTTAAAAGGCCTCTCTTTTCGGCTTTGGGTTCCCAGTCGGGGCCGTAGCCGTCAAGGTTGAATATAATCCTCTGATGAGCCTTCAAAGTCTTTTCGGTGAGGGCCGCGGCAGCCTTTTCAATATCTTTGGCCGCCTCAAGTTCATCGGCAAATTCCTCAAACACTTCGGCGACTATGGTATTCAATACAATGTTAGGGTCGGCTACGTTGAACTGCGAGCCTAACATTCTGAATTCAAATTTATTGCCCGTGAACGCAAACGGCGACGTTCTGTTGCGGTCGGTGGCGTCCTTAGGGAATATAGGCGATTCGGGTACGTCTATCGAGCCCTTTTCGGGTTCTACGTGAACATAGTCCACGCCCTTTACTATGCTGTCTACCAGAGCGCCGAGCTGGTCGCCGAGGTATACGGATATTATCGCGGGAGGGGCTTCGTTTGCGCCTAAGCGGTGGTCGTTGCCCGCCGAAGCTACCGACGCCCTCAAAATGCCCTGATAATCGTCTACGGCTTTGATTACCGCAGCGAGCACAAGTTTGAAAAGCGTGTTGTTTTCGGGCTCGTCGCCGGGGTCTAAAAGGTTAAAGCCTGTATCGGTGGACATAGACCAGTTGTTGTGTTTGCCAGAGCCGTTTATACCCTCGAAAGGTTTTTCGTGCAGAAGGCATACAAGGCCGTGTTTTTTGGCGACTTTGCGCATAAGCTCCATCGTGAGCATATTTGTATCTACCGCTACGTTTGTGGTAGAGAACACGGGGGCCATCTCGTGCTGAGCGGGGGCCACCTCGTTATGGCGGGTCTTGGAAGGGATGCCGTAAGACCATAAAGTCTCGTCCAGATCCCTCATATATTCCTCTACGCGGGGTTTCAATACGCCGAAGTAATGATCTTCAAGTTCCTGGCCGCGGGTCGCGGGGGCGCCGAAGAGCGTTCTGCCCGTAAGACGCAAATCCTTGCGTTTTTCGTAAACTTCTTCGTCTACAAGGAAGTATTCCTGCTCGGGGCCTACCGTCGTGGAGACCTTTTTGCACTCTATGCCGAAAAGTTTGAGTATTCTTTTAGCCTGCGTGTCCAAAGCCCTCATAGATTTTAAGAGGGGCGACTTTTTGTCGAGCGTTTCGCCCGTGTAGGATACGAAAATCGAGGGGATATATAGAGTAGTTCCCTTTACGAACGCCGGCGAAGTAGGATCCCACGCCGTGTAGCCGCGGGCCATATACGTAGCCCTTGAGCCGCCTGAGGGGAAGCTTGAAGCGTCGGGCTCGCCTACTATAAGGCTCTTGCCGGTAAGACGCATGATAACGTGGTCGCCTTCAGGTTCTATAAAGCTGTCGTGTTTTTCGGCGGTGAGGCCTGTAAAGGGCTGGAACCAGTGCGTGTAGTGCGTGGCGACCTTTGACATGGCCCAGTTCTTCATAGCCGAAGCTACAGAACCCGCGATAGAGACGTCCAGTCTGCTTCCTGATTCGATTGTAGCCCTTAAAGCCTTATAAATGTCTTTAGGCAATCTTTCTTTCTGCACGTCGTCGTTAAAGACGTTTTCGCCAAACTTGTCGGGAAGATACATAAATTAACTCCTTTAATTAAAATATTTTTCCAGGGGCTCTCTCATAAATCTCCCCTGCCGCTTTGCCTGCGATGCAAGCGTTAAGCTTATTACATAAGGAATTATAAAATAAATAACG
>JAJPXK010000027.1 GCA_021205485.1 Clostridia bacterium
GTTGTGTTGCAATAGAAAGCGTCATCTTCATACCCTTCACTTTCTATATAATCGGCATAAGCCGTATATTCGTTATTAAAGCCGTCCGCCGTATAAGAAATAGAATTTTGCGAACTGTAAGTAGTTGATACATAACTCATATAATCTTCGGCAATTCTGTCGGCGATAAGCTTATTTTCGTTTACAGAAGTATAGCTTGTAGCCGTCTTTGTCATTATCAAAACGTAAGTTGTGATAACGCCGCACAGGGCCACCGCCACGGCCATAAAGGATATAGCCGTCATAAGCACGGCGCCGTCTTTCTTTTTAAACAGAGACAATAACTTTTTCATTATTTTTCCTCTAATTGCCGTTTGAAAGGCTGTAGCTGTAAGAATAAAGAGACGATCCTAACGAACTATGGTAAGTATTTATATTAACTTCTTCATTTACAAAGTCTGCCGTAACCTCTGCGTCTACCATATCCATAGTAAATTCGTATAAATATACAGAACCGCTTTCTGTACCAGATACAGTTTCGCCAACATAAAATTCAAGATAACTTTCAAAAGCAGATTGCTCATTACCTGTATCTTCACAGGCGGATTTAAAACAACTCACCACGTCGGCGGCGATATTGGTTGCCTGAAACCGTGAAAAAAGCTTGGCTGTAGACCTTGAGCTTGTTATGCACAAAGTCGTCACCGCGGCCGATATTATGGTTATTACGGTAAGGGCGATAACGCCTTCCACAAGGGTGAAACCCTTATTTTTACCATGCTTTTTCACAGGCTTTGCCCCCTATTTTAATCCAAAACGTATATTAAAGAAATTATGGTTGTGGTTGTAGCTCCCGATAAAGTTCACGCCGTATAAATCTATATTTTTGGAAACTTCCGCGGGCTGCTTTTCCATACCCTTTAACGGACGCAGTTTAATGCCGTCTTCGCCCTGCTCCTCATTCGCCATATCTATCAGATAATGTAAATTTTCGGGCAGATTGACTATAATATAATCGGGGTCGTTTATATAGGCGGTCATGCGGGCCTGCCTTGCATACAGCAAAATCCACTTCAAAATTATGCGGAAATTTTCGTAAGCAATTTTTTCAGCCTCTTCGGGGACTTCTCTCTTCATAAATTTAGGCAGACGGCGTTTCGCCTTGCGGTAAACTTTAGACTTAGGAACGTTTGCCGCGGCAACAAAAGGGTCGGCGACGGTAATTTCTTCCGCGGCGGCTTCTTCAGAGGCCGTTTCGGCAGTTTCTTCCGTTTCCTCGTCTTCAAAGTCCTCGTCGTCCGAAGCGTCCTCAGTGGCGTCTGAGGCAACTTCCGCCGTTGTTTCCGCATTTGCGGCCTCGGTATTTGCTTCTTCAGCCTCGGCGGGCTGTGCTGTTGCTTCTTCCGCCACCGTTTCTGGCAGAGGCTGTTCCTCTTCTTCGTTGGTGGTAAGCGTCTTGGCTTTCGCCACTTCCCTCGCGTTGATTACGGCGATATCTGCCGCCGTGTGGTCGGTTATGGCGTACTCGTCGCACACTTCGGGGTTATTTATAACGCTTACGCCGAACGGCACCGAAGTTACGCCTAACGTTTTACCCTTACTGCATATGGCTATTTCCGTTTTGTCCGAACGGATATCCGCCACTACAAAATTTTTGCCGTGAGAACGCGGCATAAAGTGCAGTACGCTGTTTACCACCGCGTTTCCGTCGTAAGTAGCCCCCCTCGGGAGCAATTTTGCGTCAGATAGTACTTTGTTAATCTGTAAAATTGTCTTTTTATCGAAGAAAACAACGCCGAAAGTGGAAAACTGCCTTGTGGACGTGATTAAAAATTTTGAAACTTTTTTGTCCTTAAGTTCGGGGCCGTACTCGTTGTTTAACTCCGTTTCAAGGGCTTTAAGCATTTTCGCCTTGTTCATATACGGAAGGTCGAACGTCTCCAGCCCTACGGTATTGTCCGGCATAACTATATAGGCGGAAGTATTGCGGGACAGATTGTTGGAATTTACAAATTCGCTTAAAAGAGTCTGAAATTCGCTGTAAAATCTGTCGCTGAAAAGGTACGACTGAAAGCGGAAGGAAAAACTTTCCACTCCGCTTGACTTATCGGCTTTCAGTATTCTGATATTTTTATTTTTAGCGTCAAAACCTATAAAAATTTTCATTGTTATGCCCTTCTCTAAGGCTTCCCCTTGAGGGGAAGACAAGAGTGTTGTCTATCGACTTACCACCTCTGTCATTCCGAGCGTAGCCGAGGAATCTCATTCCGACCGCTTCTATTCCATCGAGGGGATCCTTCGACTCGCTATCGCTCGCTCAGGATGACAGGTAAAGGGTCGCACTCGCTCAGGATGACAGAGAGAAATGCGGTGTAAATTAAACCTCTACATGGCGTTCGAGGAGGAACGTTACGTCGCCGCTGGAGCTGGCTACAGTGCATTTATACAATTCGGCTGAAGTGGATTTCTCAAACGAAAGCGAGGTTATATATTCGGTGCTTATGGTTACAAGGTTGTAATTGCCGCTCGCGTCCTCAGTACCATAACTCCCTTCGTATTCAAATTCAAAATAAATACAATCTTCTGAAAGATATACGCTAAAATCGGTCTTGCCACTGCCACTACAATTAGCCGTCAATTTATCATATACGTCATCGCCGTCGCTATCGGTTACTTCAAACCCGTAATCCCCTGTATCAAAATGAGAAAACCACTTTTCGCTTATCGCTTTAAACGAATAAATCTCCTCCATAGTGTTATTATAAACTTTTACCTTGTCCTGGTAGTTGGTAACAAAAACTATAAAGGAAACAAGAAGGGCTACGACTATGGCGATTATCGCTAATACTATTGTAAGCTCGTACAAGGTAAAGCCTTTGTTAGTTTTACGCAAAAGCATAATCTTCCCCCTTATATCATATATAAATATTTTACTTTGTTTTTAACGCAATGTCAATGCTTTGAAATGGTAAAGGTTAATGTTGTTTTTACCTTGTTTTAACATATTATTTTTAAACAACTTTTCGGCCGACGTAGTTTACTGGCCGCGGGTCCCCGCGAGATTGCCACGCGGTAGAATCCGCTCGCAATGACGTAAAGCTTTTCGGCCGTTTTTCCCTCATCCGTCGGCTTCGCCGACACCTTCCCCCGAGGGAAGGCAAGGGTGTGCCGTCAACTTACCACCTCTGTGTCATTCCGAGCGTAGTCGAGGAATCTCGCGGGAGCGTCAGCGGCTCGCGGAAAGCCAAGTTTTTCGAGGCTTCAGATACCATTCAACCGCTTTTTAAGGCTTCCCCTTGAGGGGAAGCTGTCACGTTAGTGACTGATGAGGTGTTTCAGACAATAATGTTGCTCCACCGCTTTATGCGATCGGATTATTTCCACCTCATCCGACGGCTTCGCCGCCACCTTCCCCTCAAGGGGAAGGCAAGTTAGGGGCAAGGGGAAGGCTTTTTTTGCGTAAATGCGGCCAAATAATTTAACAAGCCCAAAATAGAACTTTTGGGCTTGTTGCTATTTCATTTGTTTTTCTTACTTTGGTCTAGTTATGCGCTTTTAGCAGCATATGTGCCTATCTTGCAAACACCGCAGTATGTAGTAGTATCTTCTGTATCCTGAGTAAATTCATAACTAGCATATTTAGTATCATCAGTATCTATTTTTGAAACCAATATAGAAGAACTGGTTGTTGTAGTGCTGCCATCACTTGAAAGAGCGTCGCTAGGAACTGCCGTCACCTGATAATAAACATATGTAGCAGATGTGGTCTCAGCAGTTAACTTAACTGAAGCTAATTGCTGATTCTGTACTGCACCAGTAGTACCATCGCTTGTTTGAATTTGCACAACCGTTGATTTCGATATAGTGTTACCTTCTTTGGCAGCCAAATAAGTTTCAAGAACAAGAACAGCTAAACTGCTGTAATTATTTTTATATAATGTTGCTATTGTTGTAGCGGCACCAGAATAATAAACGTTACCGTTTTCACCTGCAAAAATTAAATATGTACTACTAATTAGCGAGTTACCATCATCGTCCTCAATGTACGCTGTTTCGTCTGTGCTGTAAGCTGTGTATAAATCATCTGCTGTTGAATCATATACTACATAATAACCATCGTAATCTTCGCTATAAATTATCGAACCGTCTACGGGATTTTTTGTAAATTCACTAAAATATTCGGTAACGACGTAGTTTGCCGCTGACTTGGCGTTGCTCTTACGCGCGTTAGTCATAATACTTGTGAAAGTAGGAACAAGGACGGCGATAAGGATTGCTATAACCGCGATAACTATTGCAAGTTCGGTTAAGGTGAAACCTTTTTTTGCGTTCCTTCTGCCCTTATTCGTTAAAGTTTTGAGCATATTTGATTCTTCCTTAAAGTCTTTTTTATTTTAAACGCCTTAAAAAGGCTGTTTAATCGTTTTTTGCCCCTGTTTTGAGGGGGATTATCAGGGGAGCTGGCTAAACGTTATTATTTTTAAATAACTTTTCAGCCGCCCTGCTGTGCCGGTCGCGGGTCCCCGCGAGATCCTTCGACTGCGTGCTACGCACTTCGCTCAGGATGACAGGTAAGGGCTATGCCCTCACGCAGGATGACAGGTAGCGGCTACCACTTGTAGGTACAATGTTACTATTTATTTGTCACTTTGTCAACAGTTTGTCACCCGTTTTTATGATTTTTGTCATAAAACTTTATGACAAATTTTAAATTATGTCATATTTTTATGTGCATTACGCTGCATTTTTTAGTATTTTTGCTTGTAGGGTGTGCCCGTCGACTTACCACCTCTGTCATTCCGAGCGTAGCCGAGGAATCTCGCGTGCGAGCGAAGCGACACTCTGCACACCGCATTATAAAAAGTTCTATAATATGGTGCAGATAACGTCAGCGGCTCGCGGAAAGCCAAGTTTTTCGAGACTTCTGATATCAACCTCACATTATTTTAACATTATTATTTTTATAAACGGCGAAGTTGATTGTGTAGCCGTTGGTCTGGACGGCGTCGGAGAGGCTCACAAGCTCAAAATCTTTATTTTCGTCCAGATTTTCAAAAAAAGTATCGGCGCCGCCTACCGCGTCGACTTTTGTTACCAATACCTCGCTGCAATAGGGCAATAGAGTGCGGTACATCATGGCCCCGCCTATTACAAATACCCTGTCGGGGTCGTATTTTTTTATTTCGGCGAAAAGTTCGTCTAATGAGCGGACAATTTTACAGTCTTCTCTGTCTTCGCCGTCGGGGTAAAGCACGATATTTGTTCTGTTTTTAAGGGGTTTGCCGCCGGGGAACGATTTTAAGGTATTGCTGCCCATTACAACAACGTTGCCCGTGGTTGTTTCCCTGAAAAACTTCATATCGGCGGGGATTGAGAACATAAGCGAGTTGCTTTTGCCTATGCCCCACTGTTTGTCGGCGTGTAATATTGCTTTCATATATGGTATTCCTTTGCTTTTAAGGCTCCCCTATCAGGGGAGGCTATTTATTGTCATTCTGAGCGTAGTCGAAGAATCTCATTCCGACCGCTTCTATTCCATCGAGGGGATCCTCACGTCGCCGCTTTGCGGCTCCTCAGGATGACAGGAAAATGTCATTCCGACGCAACACTCTGTCATTCTGAGCGTAGTCGAAGAATCTCATTCCGACCGCTTCTATTCCATCGAGGGGTTCCTTCGACTCGCTGCCGCTCGCTCAGGATGACAGGTAAAGGGTCGCCCTCACGCAGGATGACAGGTAAAGGGTCGCCCTCGCAGGATGACAGAGGGTACGTATAAGGTTCCGATATTTAAGAAAAGCCGAATTTTACTCGGCGACAGGGATGGAGTACTTTTTTGTGTTGCACTTATAATCCACAAGCTTAAAACTGTCTACCGTAAAATCGTAAAAATTGGTTATGCTTTTATCTACTTCCAATACGGGGGCGGGGAAACGTTCAGCCTGGATAATCTCTTTAACGATAGGAATATGCCTGTCGTAAATGTGAGCGTCGGCGATTACGTGAACAAGTTCGCCCGCTTTAAGCCCCGAAACCTGCGCAAACATTATTAAAAGTATGGCGTACTGCGTTACATTCCAGTTGTTTGCGGTGAGCATATCGTTAGAACGCTGGTTTAAAATGCCGTTTAACGTGTCGCCCGAAACATTGAAGGTCATTGAGTACGCGCAAGGATACAAATTCATTTCGTGAAGGTCGGCGAAAGTGTAAATGTTTGTCATTATACGGCGGCTGGCGGGGTTGTTTTTTAAGTCGTACAGCGCCCTGTCTACCTGGTCAAACTCCCCCTCTTTATATTTATGTTTTACGCCGAGCTGATAGCCGTACGCCTTGCCTATGCTGCCGTTTTCGTCTGCCCATTGGTCCCAGATGTGAGAATGCAGGTCCTTTACGTTGTTGCTCTTTTTTTGCCAGATCCATAAAAGTTCGTCTATGGCCGAGCGAAGATAGGTTTTGCGTATGGTTAAAATAGGAAATTCCTTGCTTAAATCATAACGATTGACTATGCCGAATTTTTTTATCGTGTGCGCGGGCGTTCCGTCGGACCACTTAGGGCGTACCTGTAAATCGATATCGGCGACGCCGTTTTCTAAAATATCGGTCATATTTGCAATAAAAATATCGTCTGCTAAACTCACTTTGTCATTCCCTCCGTAAATTTTTATAATTGTAACATTATTGACGCGATAAGTCAAATATTATTTGAAAACCTGATCAAGTTGGTTTGCCGCGGGCCGCTGACGCTCCCGCGAGATCCTTCGGCTACGCCAGGATGACAGGAAAGCAAGATTAAAAGGCGTCTTTGGATGTTTTTGACCATTTTGAGGCGATGAACTTTGTGCGGAGACGCGAAGGAACAAGCCTTGTAAAGATATTCATAAGCTTATTTGCAAAACCGACAACATACTTTACCTTGCCTTTATCGGCAGCTTTCAGCGATTTTTTTACCACAAAATCGGGATTTTTTGCGGCCAGCCTGCCCCACAAGCCCTGCCCCTTTATATACTCCTTAACGTCGGCCCGGGTGTAAATCGCCCCGGGGAGAATGGCCGTTACAGAGACGCCTTTGCCCTTCATCTCCGCCGCGAGCGAAACCGAAAAGGAAGTTAAAGCGCCCTTAAGCGAACTATAGATTGCAAAATAGGGCATAGGGTAAATGCCCGAAACGCTTGAGATATTTATAATAGAGAGCTTTTCCGCCCTGTGCTTTAAAACGAACTCAGAAAGGCAAACAGCCCCTTCGTACAGTCCCCTTACCTGGAAGATAATTTTATCCTGGTTATAAAGAGCGAAGGCCTTTTGTATATCCGCGCCCGCGCAGTTAATCAGGCGAGAGAATTTATAGTTTGAAGCGTCTTCGTAAAGTTGCGCCCGAGACTGCTCGTCTGCGAGGTCGCAGGGGCAAAAAATTACAGAAATATCGGCATTTATGTCACGCATAGTACTCTGCAAAACCCGCAAATTGTCGGTTTTTCTGCCAGTTATGTACAAATTTTCGCCTTTTAAAGCACATTGGCGGCAGAACTCTCCCCCTAACACTCCCGTAGCTCCCGTTACCAAAGTATAGCTTGACGACAGGCGTTTTTTTATGTTTAAAAGTATTTGTCTGTCGGCGGGGCACCACTCTTCTTCGTTAAATTCTTCGGGCTTAAGCCAGCGGGTTTGCTCATGCTCGCAGGGCGTAAACTCGTCCTGCGTGCGGCATTCGAATATCTGTAAATTTACAATGACATCGGGGTACTCGTACACTGTACTGCCGACAGGGCGGATAACTTTTACAGATACGTTAAGCTCCTCCCTGCACTCCCTCGCCAAAGCTTCTTCAGGCGTTTCGCCCTCTTTGATTTTGCCGCCTACAAATTCGTATTTATGAATAACATATTCGCTGCCGTAGCTTCTTTTAGCGGCGAATAATTTTCCGTCCTTTATAAAGGCGGCGCCGACTACATTAATCTCTTTCTTCATACTTTAAATTTTACCACCGCAACGCGGCAAAAGTCAATTTAATAGGGCATTGCATTTTTGCCTCTTACATGATATAATAGCTGTATGAAATCTGTTGTAAACACAATTTTATATTTTTCAGCGTCGGGAAGTTGTAAAATGATCGCCGATTTTTTTGCAGGCAGATGCAACGCCGTCACGATCAACCTTACAAATATAGATGAAAGGCGAAATTTTGCGGTAAACGGCGATTGCCTGTTTATTCTGCCCGTATATAACGGGGCCATTCCTGCCGTATGCCGCCAATATATCAAAAATCTTGACGGCGAGGCAAAGTCTGCTTATATAATTTGCGTATACGGCGGCGTTTACAGAGGAAAAGCATTGCAAAACGCCGCAGGCTTACTTAAAAACTGCGGCTTTACGCCTTTGCGGGGGGCCTATATCGCGGCGCCGCATACTTATTGCAAAAAGAAATTAAATTTGCTTGACGAAAATCGGATAAATTCTATTTATCAAAAATTTTTTGACTTCAAAAACGGCGAAAAAATGAGTATATCGGCCAAGCCCGTAGGCCGAGACAAGCAGGCCGTTTTAAAAAAATTAACGGGCAAATGCGTTGTAAATAAAAATTGTAACGGCTGCGGACAATGTATAAATGTTTGCCCTGTAAACGCCATAGATTCTGACTATAAAAGCAATAAAAACTGTATACTTTGCGGCGCGTGCGTTAAAATATGCGTCTGCAGAGCGAGACGCATAAAATTTTTTACCCCCTTGCCCGCCTTTTTTATAAAAGCAAAATGCAAACTGAGGGAAGATAATTATTTTAATTTTGTTTGAATGACGACAGCATTACCTGCATTTCGCTTTGACAGCCGCAGAAACCGCAGGAATTTTTTAATTCTTCCATCGCTTCTTCGCGTGAGATACAGCCCGAAGATACGGCGAGCGAAAGTTCTATCGCCGAATATGGAATTGTCCTGCCCTGCATATCTTTAAAACGCTTCAACTGCGTATATTCCTTGCATTTTTCTATAACGCACGACGTGTGCAACGCCTTATCCTTTTCTTCGCAGTCCGTCCAGCCGATCTGTTCCTTTAAAAGCTCTTTTACCTGCTGCCAGTTATAAACTCCGCCGAGCGTTTCGTCAAAATCTATATGAACAAGCTGAGGGATAAAACCGCGTTTTACACTCTTATCCACGCATTTTTTGAAAGGTTCCATAAATTCAGGCTGTGAATTTAACGCCTTGCAGACGTTTGCTACCTGTTCGTTGTGGTATTTGCCGCTATCTTTAAACGGTATTTTGCCGTCTGATAACGCTTTGACGGTAAAATACATCTGCATCTGCCCGCACTTAAACGGTTTGCGAAAGGTTAATATTCTTAAAATATTCACGCCAAAGCGGGCTAACCCCTGCAACGCGGGTATAAACGCGAAAGACGGGGAAATATTATTAAATATAAGGTTCTGCATCTGCACTGGTTCGTTGCCAAGCACAACGTATGGCACCCTCTCCTCAACAAGCAAGGGGTAAAACAGAACGTACGCAAACGAAGGGCACATACATGTGTTGCCTGCAAGGCGGTAATGTTCCGCATAGATTGCTTCAGTTGCTTCGTCGCTCGCCTTGCGGGAAACAAAAGTGACGTTTTTTAGCTTTTCTTTGGCGTTTTCTATGCTTTGCAGAGCGTTTTTCGACATAAAAGGAATTTGCCATGTCATCGCAAGCACACGGAGCTTTTTTACCGCGGCGAGGTAATATAAAAGATAAGATGAATCTTTACCGCCGGTATAAAAAAGCGCCACGTCGTATTTGCCCTTTTTATTGTATGGAATTTCTGTTTTTACGGGCATTATGGCGCGGCGGGAAGAAAAATTTATCCTGCTCGCGCACATAGGGCAAAGTCCGTCTTTATCAAACTCTATCCCCGGCACAGTAAAATCATTTGCCACGCATTTTTTGCAGTAACGGGCAGCCGCCAGGCTTTTTGGCAAAACAATATTTTCCGACGCGTCAACGACGACGCCCTTGCGGATAAACTTTTTTATTATACGCTTTTTGCTATATTCTTCAAGCGTACGCGTTCCGTCCAACTCGCCAAGAACTTTAATTTCGGTTTTGCTTACCTTTATGCTGTTTTTAAAAGTGAAAGGCGACTTTCTTATGCCGTAGTAAACAAGCCTGCCGCCGCATACCTTCCACCTTGACTGTAAAATTGGTTTCATAGTTATATTATACAATTT
>JAJPXK010000017.1:0-284 GCA_021205485.1 Clostridia bacterium
TACATACAAACCGACTTACTTTGCGGTTTTGTATATCGTAAAAAACAAGGCTGACGCCGAAGATATTCTGCACGATACCTATATCAAAGCGATAAACGCCATCTCATCTTACGAAAAGGGAACAAACTTTACCGCGTGGCTTATCAAAATAGGCAAAAACCTCGCTTTGAACTTTATTGAACGAAAAAAGCGGGAGATTTCTACCGACTTTGACCGGGAGGCATGGAAATACGGTTCGCAAGAAACGCAGACGCCCTTTATATTCGACCTCGCCGCGAAGATAC
>JAJPXK010000017.1:294-10155 GCA_021205485.1 Clostridia bacterium
AAATTATAATGATCTGCAAGGTTGCGGGCTATAAACGGCGTGAAGTCGCCGAAATGCTGAATATGCCTATAGGCACAGTCACATGGAAAAACAACGAGGCATTGAAAAAGCTGAAAAATGAACTTGAAAAGGAGAGCAGACAATGAAAGATATTAAAAAATTACTTTCCGAACAGGCGAAAGACATTCTGCCCGACGAAAAAGTCAAGGAAAGCATAAAATCTGAAATTTTTGCAGATTGCGGGCAAAAGGCGTACGCGGGCGGCGGAACGGAAGTTAAAAAGAGCAAAAACGGCCTTTACGCCGTTATCGCGGCGTTTATTGCCGTAGTCATAATCCTCTGCGTGTCTCTGCCTGTTATATTCAAAAACGCGGGAACGCCCGGCTTGCCTGTAGACACAATATCCGCCGCGGACGACTTTTACGCATACGGGGCGGCTTCGGCCGGCTCTATCCTGTCGCGGGAAACTTCAGGCCAGACAGAGACGTCGTCATCTGTTAAAGCGACGGCGGCGAAGACTGCCGCAAAGACCGCGGCCGATGCAGACGAACAGCAGGCGATAGACCTTGTAAACGAGTATATCTATTATATAGAAGAACTGTTAGGCGAAAGCTCGGTAACCTACTCCACCGCCTCCGCTTCATCCGACAGCGGCTACCAATACTCAATGGAGATACAATACAAATATCTTCTCGGCGAAACGGTATCTTACACAATGTATTTTAACGAAACGCAGACAGATTCAAAGACCGACGGAGACGAAACAGAAACATCGTACGATATCGAAGGCATTCTTGTCGTAAACGATATCTCTTACCCCGTAGAGGGAGGCAGAAGCAGCGAGAGCGAGACGGGCGAGACAGAAAACAAAATCTGGTTTAAAGCGTATACGGGCGATAATTCCTTCATTCTTATAAAGCAAGAGTACGAGGAAGAGACGGACGACGGCGAGTACGAAGTTGAAAAGACGACGGAAATATACACATACGAAAACGGCATCTGTGTGGAAAGCATAATAGCCGAAACGGAAAGCGAAGACAGCGAAACCGAACTTGAGCTTGAAATTACCAGAGACAATGTAAAAAACACTTTAGAGTGCAAGTTTTCGGCAAAAAACGGCGAGACGGTTATAGAAGTCGAAGCGAAAATAAACGGCACAAAATACTCATTCAAAATTTACGTTGAAGACGGTTATTACACCTATGTTTTTGACGACGGCGAATACAAATCAAACCGCTGAAACTTATAACGGCGACGGGCTGAAATGTCCGCCGCCGTTATTTTAAAAAAATTTTCCTATAATTTTTAAATTTTACCAACAAAAGGGCTTTTACGATTGTTTTATAAGTACAAATAAACGACAAGGAGAAATCAAAATGAAAAAAATTCTTACTACCCTTTCTATCGCCGCTATAATGGCATTAGGAATAGGCGGACTTGCCGCTTGTTCATCGAACAATTCTAACAACTTTGCAAACTTTGAATCGGATACAGAGGTATTCGGATTCTCGGCGGCGTCTGCGGGAATGATAATTTCCGCCATGAACGAAACCGAAACAGCGGGCGAGGCGACGGCGAGCCTTTCCAAGGCGGCTGTTTCAACGGCGACAACGGTTACCGACGAAGAGACAATCAATACCCTGAACAGCTATATGACTCTGGTAGAAAACCTTTTAGGTTCAGGCGGATACACATTCGATTCCGAAACGTCTGACAACGAGAATTATGAAGTAAAACTTACCATATCCTGCGGCGGCTTAACTGGCGAAAACACGGAATACGTAATGTATTACAACGAAACTCTTTTAAACACAAAGACCGACTACGACGAAGGCGAGACAGAAACAGAAGAAATTTACAAAATCGAAGGAATACTTGTTTTAGGAGAAGCAAGCTATCCCTTAGAGGGAATTAAAGAGACCTCTACCGAAAGCAGCCTGTTTAAGACTGAGACCGAAACAGAACATCAGCTTACCGTAACCTTAAGCGAAACCTCTTATATGAAGGTTGAACAGGAAATAAGCGAGGAAGACGGCGAAAGCGAACAGGAATACAAATATTCCATATATGAAAACGGCGTACGTACAGAGAGCTGCTCGTTCGAGTATGAACAGGAAAAGGACGAGACGGAAATAGAGATGACGTATACAAGCGGCGGCGTAACTCAGGTATTCTGTTTTGAAAAAGAGACCGAACTCGGCAAAGAAGTTATCAAGATAAAAGTAGGAAGCAACTCCTCTTCCGCCACCTACACCGTAAGCATAGAGACAGACGCAAACGGCAACAGCTACTATGTTTACACCCTTAAAAACGGCAACTCTTACAACAAGTACAGAGGCTGATTTTATCACCAGACAACATAAAAATACCGTGGCGGCCACGGTATTTTTTTATTTATGTTTATTCTCAATCAAAAAACTTTTTTGCGCGCCCTGCGTTACGGTGTCTGCAGGCTTGATTTCGCCAAGCAGCAACGGGGAATCGGGGTTATGGAATTTATAATTTTCATACGCCTTATGAGGATTCTTATTTGCGTAACAGTACTTACAGCCGTTTAAGCAGGTATCGTAAGCGCCTATATCGCGGCTTTCTATGCAGTGACACCCCTGCCGCAGACCGTTGTGCTTTATATTTTTAAATGCGACGCCGTTTGCATCGCCTAACATCTCAAGAGTCATACAGCCCGAAGGGTGAATATTATAGCGGCTGTAATCGCCGTTTGTACCGCAAGTCTGCAAATGAATGCCGTATTTTGCCGCAATACTGCCTAACCCCTTTGCAAGTTCTTCTTTATCCTCTTCCGTCATAGCGATAAGTTCTGGCATATTGTATTCCAGTTTTTTATACATTTCTACAAAACTGAAAATACAGCGGTCTATGTAAGGGCTTAACTCCCCCGCCATTCTCTCAAAAGTCTGCAAATGGAACTGAATAGTATATTTTTGCGTAAGCAGCACAGGGTCGTATCTCCACGCGATACGGTTTTTTCCTACCATTTCGCTGAGCTTTTTAAGCGTTTGTATACTTTCTTCTATAGAAGGAACGCCCGGTTCTACGTCTTTGCCGTACGCCGTTATGGTGTAATGAAAATAAGTGTTAAATTTATCGGTTATTTCGTTAAGGCGCGACAAAATAGACGTGTAATTTTTTGAGCAGAAGACCACGCAGTCCACTTTATCGGGAGTTAACTCGTACCTGTTTACCTTGTTTGGAAAGAGCGGGTTGCGCGTTAATACATAGCCCTCTGAAAAGCGCTTTAAAAGCCAGTCGGTATAGTATTGCACGGTATCTGTACGCCCGCCCGTATTTATTATCATATTGCTGTTACCTTGTACTTTTAATTATTTAAAATCTTTTTAAGAAATTCGCCCGTGCTGCTGGCGGGATTTTCAGCCACGTCTTCAGGCGAACCCGTCGCTATCACCATACCGCCCTTGTCGCCTCCGTCGGGGCCTAAATCTATTATCCAGTCGGCTGTCTTTATAACGTCAAGATTATGTTCAATAACCAAGACGGTATTGCCGCCTTCGCGAAGCCTTGAAAGTATTTTAATAAGCTTATCCACGTCGTAGCTGTGAAGGCCCGTGGTAGGCTCGTCTAAAATATAGAACGTCTTGCCCGTGCTTCGTTTGGAAAGTTCGGTGGCAAGCTTAACCCTCTGCGCCTCGCCGCCCGAAAGGGTGGTAGCGCTTTGTCCTAACTTTATATAGCCGAGCCCTACGTCTACCAATGTAGAAAGCTTGTTGTAAATAGAAGTTATAGGTTTAAAGAACTCAGCCGCATCCTCTACCGTCATATCCAGGACGTCCGCGATGGATTTTCCCTTGTATTTAACCTCTAACGTCTCCCTGTTGTAGCGTTTGCCGCCGCAGACCTCGCAGGGAACGTAAATATCGGGCAAAAAGTGCATTTCTATCTTTAAAATGCCGTCGCCCTCGCAGTGTTCGCATCTGCCGCCCTTTACGTTGAAAGAAAATCTTCCGCTTTTATAGCCCCTCTCCTTTGCGTCAGAAGTCGCCGCAAACAAATCGCGTATCATTGTGAATACGCCCGTATAGGTCGCGGGGTTGCTCCTCGGCGTTCTGCCTATAGGCTGCTGGTCTATGGCAATAACCTTATCAAAATATTCAAGCCCTTCGATTTTATCGAATTTTCCTAAAACCTGCCTCGCCCCGTTTAAGTTGTTTGCAAGGTAAGGGTAAATTATTTCGTTTACAAGGCTGGACTTGCCCGAACCTGAAACGCCCGTGACGCAGGTAAACAATCCCGCGGGGATTTCCACGTCTATATTTTTAAGATTGTTCTGCCTGCAGCCCTTAACTTTTAAGAACCTTCCGTCGGGCCGAGACCTCATCGCGGGAACTTCTATCTTTCTTCTGCCCGCAAGGAAATCGCCCGTAATAGACTTAGGCTCAGCCATAATGTCTTCTACGCTGCCGCAGGCTACCACTTCGCCGCCGTGAACGCCCGCCATAGGCCCGATATCGACTATATAATCGGCCGCCCGCATTGTATCCTCGTCGTGTTCTACTACTATTAAAGTGTTGCCTATATCCCTTAAGCCCTGCAAAGATTTCAATAATTTTTCGTTGTCGCGCTGGTGCAAACCGATAGAGGGCTCGTCTAAAATATACAGCACTCCCGTTAAGGCGCTGCCTATCTGCGTTGCGAGGCGTATACGCTGGCTTTCGCCGCCCGAAAGGGTCGCCGCCCCGCGGGAAAGGGTAAGATACCCTAATCCTACATTTTTTAAAAATGATATACGGCTGTTTATCTCTTTAATTATGCTGTCGGCGATCATATGGTCTGTCTGGCTGAAGAAGGAAAAATCTGTAAATTCAGACAAATTGTCAACCGACATATCGCAGACTTCTACGATATTTTTGCCGCCTATAGTTACCGCCAGGGCCTCTTTTTTAAGCCTTTTGCCGTGGCACACAGGGCAATCGGTTGTACGCATGTAGCGTTCTATATCATATTTAACCCCTTCGGATTGAGTATTGTTATACCGCCTTTGCAGATGGTTTACAAAGCCTTCCCACGCCGTTTTGTAGGTGCCTTTGTAGTGGTAGGCGTTGTAGTCCAAGTCTATCTCTTCGCCGCCGTTGCCGTACATAAGCAAATCATAAACTCCTTCCGGCAAGTCCTTTACGGGAACATCCATAGAAAAGTTGTAAGCTTTTGCGAGCGATTCTATATACATCTGCGTAACCTGAGGGGGGTCAAGCATCCAGCCCGTAGCTCTTATAGCCCCTTCGCGCAGTGTTTTATTTTTATCCTGGCATATCAGATCGGGGTCTACCACCTGTTTAAAACCTAAGCCCGAACATTCGGGGCAGGCGCCCCAGGGGGTGTTGAACGAAAACAGGCGGGGCTCTATCTCCTCTATAGATATTCCGCAGTCGGGGCAGGCGTAGTTTGTGGAGTACAACTCCTCCTTGCCGTCGCTGTCTATTATAACAATGCCGTTTGCAAGTTTTAAGGCGCTTTCCAGGCTGTCGGTAAGGCGTTTATTGAGCCCTTCCTTTATTACCAGTCTGTCCACTATTACAGAGATGTTGTGCCTTATATTTTTTTCAAGCTTAATCTCGTCCTGCAAGTCGTATACGCTGCCGTCTATCTTCACCCTGCCGAAGCCGCTTTTTTTGTAGGAAGCGAGCTCCTTTACAAACTCGCCCTTTTTGCCCCTCGCCACGGGGGCCTCTACCATAATTTTGCTGCCCGCGGGCATGGCGAGAACTCTGTCGGCGATTTCGTCTACCGACTGTTTTCTTATCTCCCTTCCGCATTTAGGGCAATGCGGAACGCCTACCCTCGCGAACAGCAGACGGAAATAATCGTAAATTTCAGTAACCGTGCCTACGGTAGAACGGGGATTGTGCGAAGTAGTCTTCTGGTCTATGGAGATTGCTGGCGAAAGCCCCTCAATAAGCTCTACGTCAGGCTTTTCCATCTGCCCTAAAAACTGGCGGGCGTATGATGAAAGGCTCTCTATATACCGCCTCTGCCCTTCGGCGAATATTGTGTCGAAAGCGAGCGTAGATTTGCCGCTGCCCGACAGCCCCGTAAACACGGTAAGAGTGTTGCGGGGAATGTGTACGTCTATATTTTTTAAATTATTCTCTTTAGCGCCTTTTACGTAAATTTCTTCTATCATATTTTCACTCGGGAGTCTTCGCTCCCCTCATTTTCATTCTCTTTTTTAACTGGTTTATTGTATCGCGTATCTCTATGGCCTTTTCAAAGTCAAGCTGATTGGAAGCCACCTTCATCAGGGCCTTTAATTTTTCTATCTCGGCGGGGATATCCGAAGCTTTTATGTCGTCGCCTGCCTTCTTTTTGCCCGTTATGGATAAGGTGCTTTTTACTTCTTTTACAATGGTTTTAGGTATAATCCCGTGTTCTTTGTTGTAAGCGTCCTGCACTTCGCGCCGTCTTTGAGTTTCGTCTATGGCGCGTTTCATGCTGCCCGTTATAACGTCGGCGTACATTATTACCCTGCCGTCGGCGTTGCGGGCCGCCCTGCCTACTGTCTGCACGAGCGCCGTTTCGCTGCGTAAAAATCCCTCTTTATCGGCGTCAAGTATGGCTACAAGCCTTACTTCGGGTAGATCAAGCCCCTCCCTTAAAAGGTTTATGCCGCATAAAACGTCAAATTCTCCGCTTCTTAAACCATTTATTATGTCTATACGCTCCAACGCGTCAATGTCGCTGTGCATATAGCGTACTTTTAAATTGTGTTCCTTTAAATAGTCGGTTAAACTTTCCGCCATGCGCTTTGTCATGGTGGTAATAAGCACCCTGCCGCCCGCGGCTATCTCTTTATTTATTTCGCCGTATAAATCGTCTATCTGCCCCTTTGTAGGGCGTACCTCTATCTTAGGGTCCAAAAGCCCCGTAGGGCGTATAAGCTGTTCTACAGTCTGCCCCGACTGCTCCAATTCGTAAGGGGCGGGCGTAGCCGAAACGCATATAAGCTGAGGAATCCTCTCGTCAAATTCTTCAAAGGTAAGCGGCCTGTTGTCGTACGCAGACTTTAAACGGAAGCCGTAATTTACTAAATTTTCTTTACGGGAACGGTCGCCGTGATACATCGCCCTTATCTGCGGTATCGTCATATGACTTTCGTCAATGAATACAAGGAATTTTCCCTGCGGAAAATAGTCTAAAAGAGTAAACGAAGGCTCGCCGGGGCTGCGGCCGTCAAAATAACGGCTGTAATTTTCTACCCCGCTGCAATAGCCTATCTCCCTCATCATTTCAAGGTCGAAAGTGGTACGCTGCTGCAATCTTTCGGCCTCTAACGGTTTGCCCGCGTCGCGGAAGGCCTTTACTTCGTCCTGCATATCCCTCTCTATAACCGAAAGGGCGTTTTCTAACTTTTCAGACCCTACCGCGTAATGGCTCGCGGGGAATATGAGAACGTGCTTAAGCTCAGAAATTACTTTGCCCGTAAGGGCGTCCGCCTCGCAGATTCTGTCCACTTCGTCGCCGAAAAATTCTACACGGATTGCCACTTCAGAATTGCTCGCGGGCATAATGTCTACAGTGTCTCCGCGAACGCGAAAAGAGGCCCTCTGGAAGTCTACATCCCTCCTCTGGTACTGTATTTCAACAAGCCTGCGTATAAGTTCGTCGCGTTCAAGCTCCATGCCGGGACGCAGAGATATCGACAGACGGAAATATTCTTCGGGGGCGCCTAAGCCGTATATGCAGGATACGGAGGCGACGACTATTACATCCTCCCTTTCGCCTAAAGAACTTGTGGCGGAGTTGCGGAGCTTGTCTATCTCGTCGTTCAAGCTCATATCCTTTTCTATATAGGTATCGGATGACGGGATGTAACTTTCGGGCTGGTAATAATCGTAGTAGGAAACAAAATACTCTACCCTGTTTTCGGGGAAAAACTCCCTGAATTCGTTGCAGAGCTGCGCGGCGAGCGTTTTATTGTGAGCTATGACAAGGGTCGGGCGGTTGACGTTTTTTATGATATTCGCCATAGTAAAAGTCTTGCCGCTGCCCGTGACGCCTACAAGCACCTGCGTGCGTATGCCGTCCAATACGCCTTCGGTTAATTTTTCTATAGCCTGAGGCTGGTCGCCCGTCGGCTGGAATTTTGAGTGAAGTTTAAATTGCATAAATTTTGTTTCCCGTATAGAATATTTTATCGCATATTTTAATTATAGGCAAATATTTAGCGTAAAAACTTTGCATTTAAAAAATTTAACATTGTAAATCCGCCGTAAGATTTACGGCGGACTGAATTTTGTTTTATTATGTCGGAACGCTTGCGTCAACCTCGGGGAAGTCTACCCAGAATGTGGAGCCTTTGCCTACTTCTGACTCAACGCCGAAGTTGAACGAATGCTTTTCGAGTATGGTTTTTACTATAGAAAGCCCTAATCCCGTTCCCTTTACGGGGCGGGCGTGCTGTTCTTTAGCCCTGTAGTACCTGTCCCAGATGGAAGGTATATCTTCCTTTTTTATACCCTTGCCCGTATCGCGAACGCTGAACTTTATGCGGTTTTCGGGCATATCGAGTTTTAAGCTTATATAGACCTTTTTATCCTGCCCCGTATAGTTTACGGCGTTAGAGATAAGATTGTAAAGAACCTGGCCTATCTTTTCTTCGTCGGCGAAGGTATACAGATCGGCGTCTATATCGGCGTAAAACTGATAGCCCTGCGTATCCTGAAGATATTCAAACTTTTTCATTATGCCGAATAAAAATTCGGTCAGGTTAAACACCTTTTTATTTATCTGGTCTACGTCGGAGCGTATTTTAGAAACGTTTAAAAGGTCGTTTACAAGCCCCGTAAGCCTGTCCGATTCGTCTATGATTACCTGCAGGTGCTGGTTGCGTTTTTCGGGATTGTCGCCCGAAATTTCCTGTATCATAGAAGCGTACGCCTTTATCATTGTAAGCGGCGTCTTTAAATCGTGAGAGACGTTGGCGAGAAGCTCCTTCTGGAACTCGTCCGTCTTTTTGATTTCATCTTTCGCGTAGTTCAGCGTATCTGAAAGCTGTGCGATCTCCTGGTATTCGGTAGAGGCAAACTTAACGGTATAATCGCCCTTCGCCATTTTGTTTGCGGTGGCCGTGAGCCTTTTAAGCGGGTCTGATATCTTTTGCGACAAGCCGTAAGATATCAAAAACGCAGTAACGATCAATATTACTCCCGCAATTATAAAATAACTCTGCACCGAATTTATGGCGCCGGACATCGTCGCGAGTGCGTAGCTTACAACTATATATACGCCGCCCTCCGCGTCGGAATACCGAGCCTTTAAAGCGTAGATATAAGACGAATCGTTATCCGATTCATACCTGAAAAAGACGTTGGAAATATCTGACGAAGAAAGTTTTTCGTATATTGAGCTTTCCACCCCCGACCAATAGCCTTTTTCTATCTCGCTTATATCGTTAGGCAGCAAAATATTGCCGTCATCGGTTAAAACTATAATATCTATGCCGTTTAAAAACGATTCGCCGTTTATAAATTCTGTAAGCTCGTCCTCGCTGAAATCTCCTTTAAGCCATTCGCTTAAATCTGCTCCGGCGTCTATCATTTTAATCTGTATGCTTGCTGATATGGTACTTTCTACTATGATATAGGTAAATAGGCCGATAACAAGTATTATAAGGAACAAAAACAGGCAATAATTGCGCCACAGCATTATAGTAAGGCTTTTAGGCCGTTTATATTTTATTTTATCCTGCTTCTTTTCTTTATTTTTTTCAGACTTCAAATTTATACCCGAGCCCCCGCAAAGTTACTATAAATTTTCTGTACTGTTTAAGGTTAGAGCGGAGCATTTTTATATGAGTGTCTACCGTTCTGTCGTCGCCGTAAAAATCAA
>JAJPXK010000113.1 GCA_021205485.1 Clostridia bacterium
ATTATAAGATGTTTGACGCAGAAGTACAGAAAGAATTGAATAAATCGATATCTAATTTTTATTCTACAAATAAGAATTATAAAAAGGCATTCCAGCTCGCTTCAGAATACAATATGGAGTCATGGGATGATCTTGTAAAGAAAAATACTAAAGCAATTAATGAACTAAAAACTTCAATTGAAAAAGGATAATTAACTTTATGGCATTATCGAATACGGCTACACCAAAATATTACGGCCAATTTCGCAATGCCGTAATACACGGTGATATTCCAGTTAATAAAGAAATCTCTCTTGAGATGAATAGGATTGACGAATTGATTGCTAATCCCGGTATTTATTATGATGATGAAGCTGTTGAAGGCTGGATTTCATTTTGCGAAAATGAACTGACTTTGACAGATGGAGCAGATTTGCATCTTCTTGATAGTTTTAAATTGTGGGGTGAGCAGATATTTGGATGGTACTATTTTGTGGAGAGAAGCGTTTATGAACCAAATAAAGATAGTCGTGGTGGTCACTATGTAAAAAAGAATATTAAAAAGCGTTTAATCAATAAGCAATACTTGATTGTGGGAAGAGGTGCAGCAAAATCATTATATTGTTCAACTATTCAGGCATATTACCAGAACGTTGATACAACAACGACTCATCAGATAACCACAGCACCTACTATGAAGCAGGCAGATGAAGTAATGTCATCTATTCGCACAGCAATTACTAGAGCAAGAGGTCCGTTGTTTCAGTTTCTAACAGAAGGCTCATTACAAAATACGACAGGTTCAAAAGCATTGCGGGTAAAGCTGGCCTCAACTAAGAAAGGGATTGAGAATTTTTTAACAGGTTCACTTCTTGAGGTAAGACCAATGTCAATCAATAAGCTTCAAGGTTTAAGGACTAAGATAGCAACCGTTGACGAATGGCTTTCTGGTGATATTCGGGAAGATGTAATAGGTGCTATAGAACAAGGTGCCTCCAAGTTGGATGACTACTTGATAATTGCAGTTAGTTCGGAAGGTACTGTCAGAAATGGAAGCGGCGATACAATTAAGATGGAGTTATCCGATATTTTAAACGGGAATTACGTCAATCCACACGTTTCTATATTTTGGTACAAGTTAGATTCTATCGATGAAGTAGCAAATCCTGATATGTGGATGAAGGCAAATCCTAACATCGGAAAAACCGTTACATATGAAGCCTATCAATTGGACGTTGAGAGAGCGGAGAAAGCTCCTGCCGCAAGAAATGATATTTTAGCTAAAAGGTTCGGTATTCCAATGGAGGGTTACACATATTACTTCTCTTATGAAGAAACCTTGCCACATCGGAAAAGAGATTATTGGAATATGCCTTGTGCTTTGGGTGCAGATATGTCTCAAGGAGACGACTTCTGTGCCTTTACATTTTTATTTCCCTTATCAAACGGTAGTTTTGGAATTAAGACTCGAAATTATATTTCATCTTTGACGTTAAACAAATTACCCGGTGCAATGAGAGTTAAGTATAATTCATTTATGGAAGAAGGCAGTTTAATTGTTCTTGAAGGAACCGTCTTAGATATGATTGAAGTATATGAAGATTTGGACAATCATATTTCTCAACGTGGATATGATGTGAGATGTCTGGGGTTCGACCCTTATAATGCTCAAAAGTTTGTTGAACGATGGGAAACAGAAAATGGTCCATTTGGCATTGTTAAGGTTATTCAAGGTGCAAAAACAGAATCTGTTCCGCTAGGTGAGTTAAAGAAATATTCGGAAGAAAGAATGCTATTGTTTGACGAAGATATTATGACTTTTGCTATGGGTAACTGTATCACTATAGAAGATACTAATGGGAATAGAAAATTATTGAAAAAAAGACACGAACAAAAGATAGATTCGGTAGCTGCAATGATGGATGCCTACATTGCGTATAAGGAAAATATTGAAGCGTTCGATTAGAGGTTAAACATATGAGTGTATTAATCCATCACGGGATATTGGGGCAAAGATGGGGAGTCCGCCGCTATCAGAATGAAGACGGGAGTCTAACATCTGCAGGGGTAAGACATCAAAAAGCCCTTGAAAAAAAGGACGAAAGATGGGCTAAACGTAATAGTGAAAAGATTACATCAAATGCTAAGAAAAAATCGTCTAAAGAATTATCTAAGTATGCCAAAGAGTTAATGAGAGATTCAAATGCAACCACAAAGTCAGGTCAATTGACTTCCAAAACTATTATGGCATACAATCAAAAGATGGCTTCTTTAATGAACGAGAAAGTTTCTGGTATGCAGTCGCCTTCTGGCAGAACAGTACAATTTGTTGCGAAGAGAGGTCAGATAGGTGTATTTATGGCTCTGGCAGACCAAGGATATAATATGTCACAATTAAAGAATGGAATTTATAATTCTGGTAAAGTTGCTTACAAAAATACTGTAATCGATAAAGTTGAAACATAAAAGGAGCGTAGAATGTCTTTAGGCGAAAGAGTAAAAAAAGCGTGGAATGCTTTTCTGAACAGAGATCCACCAAACGAAACAAGATATGTAGATATTGGAACAAACTATTCTTATAGACCAGACAGACCAAGGTTCACAAGAGGAAATGAGAAATCTATTGTAACGGCTGTCTACAACAGAATTGCATTGGACGTTTCTGCTATAGATGTAAAACATGTTCAGCAGGATGAAAACGATAGATTTTTATCTGTCGTTGATTCTGGCCTTAATAAATGTTTAACTTTAGAGGCTAATGTAGACCAAACGGGTACAGCATTAATGCAGGATATTGTTATGTCGATGCTTGATGAAGGATGTGTTGCTATTGTTCCTGTGGATACATCATGTAATCCTAATGAAAACGGATCTTTCGATATTTTAAGTCTGCGGACAGGCAAGATATTGGAGTGGTATCCAAAGCATATTAAGGTACGGGTGTATGACGAAAACACTTCTCAAAAAGAAGACATAATCATAGCTAAAAAGAATGTCGGAATTGTTGAAAATCCTTTGTATGCTGTAATAAACGAACCTAATTCTACATTGCAACGGTTAATTAGAAAACTTAATATTTTAGATGCTATTGATGAGCAAAGTGGGGCAGGGAAGTTGGATTTAATTATTCAGCTTCCTTATGTTATTAAAACGGAAGCTCGCAAGAAGCAAGCTGAAACAAGAAGACAAGATATAGAATCTCAGTTAGCTGGTTCAAAGTATGGCATTGCTTATACGGATGGTACTGAGAGAATTACGCAATTGAATCGTTCTGTAGACAACAATTTAATGTCACAGATTGAATACCTGACGAGTATGCTATACAGCCAGTTAGGTATTAGTCAGTCAATATTAGATGGGACTGCAGATGAAAAGGCAATGCTTAATTATCAAAAGCGTACCATTAAGCCAATAATTTCAGCTATTGTTGACGAAATGAAGAGGAAATTTATTACAAAAACTTCAAGGTCACAACATAAATCGATAGCGTTTTTTATTGATCCGTTTGAACTTGTATCTGCAAATGAAATTTCTGAAATGGCAGATAAGTTTACAAGAAATGAAATAATGACATCTAACGAGATAAGACAAATAATCGGATTAAAACCGTCAACAGATCCGAAAGCCGATGAGTTGCGTAATAAAAATTTAAGCGAACCAAAAGCTGAAAGTGATGAAGATAGTAAAGCACAAAATCCAATGGAGGAAATTCAAAATGGATAAAAAACAGTATGACTTCAGTGGATGGGCGACGAAAAACAACTTGTTGTGTTCCGATGGAAGAATAATAAGGAAGGATGCTTTTAAAGAAAACGACGGTCAGGTTGTTCCTTTGGTGTGGAACCATACGCACAATGACCCTGACAGAGTTCTTGGACATGCTCTATTGGAAAATAGGGATGAAGGTGTCTATGCTTATTGTTCTTTTAATGATACTGAAAACGGCAAAAACACTAAATTGTTGGTAGAGCACGGTGATGTTTGTGCATTGTCCATTTACGCAAATCGATTAAAGCAGCAGGGAGCTAATGTAATGCACGGCTCAATAAGAGAAGTAAGTATTGTGCTTGCAGGTGCAAATCCCGGTGCTTTTATCGACAATATCGTCAGTCATGGCGAAGAGTCAGAAGGAGAAGCAATCATCTTTACTGGTGAAGAAATTGAACTACACCACTCAGATGATTCAAACAAAAACGAAGAAAAAAAAGGAGATAGTTCTATGAGTGAAAGTACAACTCAGACTAAAAAAGAAAAAACATTACAAGATGTCATAGACACTATGACTGAAGAGCAGAAGACAGCATTATATGCTTTAGTTGGACTTGCTCTTGAACAGAAAGATTCAGATGAAAATAATGATGATGAAGGAGATAATAACGTGAAGCATAACGTTTTCAGTGACAGCAACGATGAGTACAACGCTAGCAGGACTACACTTAGTCATTCCGAAATGCAGGAAATACTTTCCGATGGTAAAAGGTATGGCAGCCTTAAAGATGCATTTATACAGCATGGTATAGAAGATATTGAATACCTGTTCCCTGATGCAAAGAATATGACCAATACTCCTATATTTATTGATAGGAATCAGGAATGGGTAAAGAAAGTAATGAACTCTGTTCATCATACACCGTTCTCAAGGATTAAATCTATATTTGCCAACATCACAGAAGAGGATGCAAGGGCTAAAGGTTATATTAAGGGCAATCTTAAGAAAGATGAGGTATTTGGTCTTCTTAAGAGAACAACGACACCTATAACTGTATACAAGAAACAGAAGCTTGACAGGGATGATGTCGTTGATATTACCGATTTTGATGTTGTTGCTTGGATAAAGACAGAGATGAGAAGTAAGCTTGATGAGGAACTTGCAAGAGCATTTCTTGTCGGTGACGGCAGAACTACATCATCCGATGACAAAATTAATGAAGCCAACATTCGTCCTATTTGGACAGATGCAGATCTCTTCACAATTAAAACAGCAGTTACCGTTTCGTCGGATGCATCCAGTAGCGATAGAGTAAAGGCGTTTATACGAGCATGTGTAAAATCGCGTAAAAACTATAAAGGTTCTGGTAATCCCGACCTTTACACTACTGAAGACGTTCTGATAGATTGTCTTCTTCTTGAAGATAATGACGGCAGGGTTATTTATGATTCAGAAGAGAAGCTCAAGAAAGCTCTTCGTGTTAACAACATAATAACAGTGCCTGTCATGGAAGACCTTACAAGGACAGATTCCGATGGTAAAACAAGAACCCTGATGGGTATAGTTGTCAATCTTGCTGACTATAATGTTGGTGCCGATAAGGGTGGTGCAGTCAATATGTTCGATGATTTCGATATTGACTACAATGCACAGAAGTATCTTATAGAGACCAGATGTTCAGGTGCTCTTACAGTCCCTTATTCAGCAATTGCTCTTGAGTTGGTTGAGACATCGTCATCGGCTACAAGCGCAGACACGGAAGAAGAAACGGCATAAAGATATTTGAATGAAATGAAGGAGGTGCATGATGGCTAAGTTATATTGTAAAGTTGGGTATGCGACTGTTACTGAAACATCACCCGGTGTGTATGAGGAACAAATTGATGAAAGATATTACTATGGTGATTTAGTTAAGAATTCAAGGAATCTTCAGACTGCTGGACAAGTCAACGATAATGTGAACATATCCAACGAGATTAGTATAGTTTCAGATCCTTATGCAAATCAAAATTTTCATTCAATGAGATATGTTGAGTTTATGGGTACAAAGTGGAAAGTGACTAGTATATCGGTTCAGTACCCTAGACTTGTGCTGGCGGTCGGAGGAGTATACAATGGGCAGTAGACCAAATCTACAGAAGTTACTCGAAGATATTTTAGGAAGCAGAAATGTGTATTATCAGCCTCCACCGTCAGTACAAATGTCATATCCAGCTATAGTATACGCACGTTCTGAAATACAAAATAACTATGCAGAAAACAATGTATATCTTCAGAATTTTGCGTATCAATTAACAGTGATTGATAAAAATCCAGATAGCGATATTGTAAAAAAGATTTCAGTATTGCCTAAGTGTCATTTTAGCAGACACTTCAAATCAGATAATTTAAATCACGATGTTTTTATTATTTTTTATTAAATAAAGGAGATTAAAATGCCTAAACTTGAATGGGATAAACAGGGTGAACACTATTTTGAGACTGGTGTCGAAAATGGTGTTTTATACCCTTACAATGAAGGAAAATACAGTGCTGGTGTCGCTTGGAATGGTTTGACCGCTGTAAATGAAAATGCCACAGGTGCTGAGCCTACTGCGTTATACGCAGACAATATTAAATATTTGAATTTGATTTCAAATGAAGAATTAGAGGGCACAATTGAAGCGTACACCTATCCTGATGAATTCAATGCTTGTCAGGGTGTTGTAGAACTTGCTCCCGGTATTGTAGCAGGCCAGCAGAATCATGAAATGTTTGGTCTTGCATACAAAACCAAACTTGGTAACGATGTGAAAGGGGACGAGTATGGCTATAAATTGCATTTAATTTACGGCTGTCAGGCACGTCCTACAGAGAAAGCTTATGAAACTATTAACGATAGTCCAGAAGCAATAACATTCTCTTGGGAGTTCTCAACGACACCTGTAGCCGTTACAGGTAATAAGCCTACATCTGTATTGACTATTGATTCAACGAAGACAGACGACACAATTCTGGCTGCTATAGAAGCTATTCTCTTTGGCACTGAAGAATCAGACCCTAGATTACCTTTACCTGCAGAAGTATTGTCCTTGATTGCAAGTGCAGAAACAAATTAAATAAAAACGAGATGTGTAAGAGCCGTTTAGTGTAAAAGCTAGCGGCTCTTATTTTAAAGGAGGAATTTATGTTAAAGAAAACTATTACTTACACCGATTATAACGGTGTCGAAAGAACTGAGGATTTCTATTTTAATTTTACTCAGGCAGAATTGACGGAAATGCAGTATGGTGTTGAAGGTGGTCTCGAAGAACAGTTGAAGAGAATAGTCAATACTAAGGACCAGCCTGCAATAATAAGAGAGTTTAAGAATCTTATCCTGAAAGCTTATGGCGAAAAGTCTGCTGATGGCAGACAGTTTATGAAGTCAGCAGAAATTTCAGAAAAATTTGCACATACAGAAGCTTATTCTATTTTGTTTATGGAATTGGCTACAGATGCAAACAAAGCATCCGATTTTGTCAATGGCATTGTTCCAAAAGTCAAAGGGGCTTAATTTGTGCTGGTGATTAACATCCCGTCTATCGAGAAATGGGATGAAAAGAGAAGTGTATTTGTGCATACAAAAGGATGCTCTATCCAATTAGAGCACTCACTTGTGTCAATTTCAAAATGGGAATCAAGATGGAACCAACCATTCTTGACCAAGAAAGAAAAAACGCCCGAGCAGATACTAGACTATATCAAGTGTATGTCAATTACTCAAAACATTAGCGATACAGTTTACAATGACATTCCGGCTAATGAGCTTAACAAAATAATAGATTATATTAGTGCGCCTATGACAGCTACTGTATTCTCTGATACAAAAGTAGCAGGAAGGAATGAAACAATAACATCAGAAGTCATTTATTATTGGATGGTTACTCTTAATATTCCGTTTGAATGTCAAAAATGGCATTTAAATCGTTTGCTGACACTCATAAGAGTCTGCAATATTAAGAATCAGCCTAAAAAGAAAATTAAAACTAATGAATTGATTAATAGAAATGCACAGCTAAATGCTGCTCGTAGACAGAGATTAAATACGAGGGGGTAAATAAAAGGATATGTCAATTGACTTTTTAAGTATAGCACTTCTTGTAATTTCAGTTCTTACAGGTTTAGCCGTTGAGGGAATCAAAAAAGTACTGGATAAAACAAGCATTAAGTGCTCATCTAACGTCATAGCAGCCATATCATCTATAGTCGTCTCCATCGCTTCAAGTATCGTTTATTTAATCGTAACTGACACTGCTGTGTCATTGGCAGTGATTGTTGAAATTATAGCATTAGTCATTCTAAGTTTTTTGGTTTCAACAGTTGGATACGACAAAGTAATGCAAACATTGAAACAGCTCATGACTTATAAAGATGATTCGGAAGATAACTCTGATAGTAATGAAGAATAAATTTTGGAGCATTAAATGATTAGTATTATACAGAAGGGCAGCTTTTCCAAGGTTATTGCCTATTTTAAAAAGCTTAAGCAAGGTATTTCTGATTCAACATTTAAGAAGTATGGAGAAAAAGGAATAGCTGCTCTTACTGTAGCTACTCCAAAAGATACGGGGTTAACATCAAAATCGTGGAGCTATCAGATAGAAAAGACAAAAACATCGGTAACATTGTCATTTTACAATGCAAATATTCAAAATGGAGTTCCGATTGCAATAATAATACAATATGGTCATTCTACTGGAAATGGTTACTGGGTGGAGGGGGTTGATTATATCAATCCCGCCCTTAGACCGGTTTTTAACGGTTTGGCAGAAGAATTATGGGAGGAGGTAAAAGAAGTTTGAGCAAAGAAATTGATGAAAAAGTAGTCGAGATGCGATTCGACAATGATCAATTCGAAAAAAATGTCCAGACAAGTTTATCGAGTCTCGAAAAATTAAAAAGCGGATTAAATTTTAATGGGGCAGCTAAAGGACTTGACGAGATAAGTTCATCTGTCGAAGATACATCTAGTGTGATGTCCACCTTAACAAATGGGGTTGAATCCGTTGGCAAAAAATTTTCAGCACTGGAAGTAGTTGCAGTTGCCGCTTTAGTAAACATTACAACTCAAGTTGTAAATACCGCTGAGCAGCTTTTTAAATCTTTGTCGCTAGACCAAATTACCGCTGGATTTACAAAGTATGAAGAAAAGACAACTGCAATGCAGACAATTATTAATGCTACTGGGTTGTCTTTGGAAGAAGTAAACGAACAGCTTGATAAGTTAAACTGGTTTACGGATGAAACGAGCTATAATTTCACTGATATGGTAAGCAACATAGGTAAGTTCACTTCAATGGGCATTGATTTGGACACCTCTGTTACTGCGATGATGGGTATAGCTAACTGGGCTGCAGTTTCAGGGCAAGGAACCGAAGAAGCAAGTCGTGCGATGTATAACTTAGCACAGGCTATTGGTGTCGGTGCGGTTAAACTTACAGACTGGAAGTCAATCGAAAATGCGAATATGGCAACTCAAGAGTTCAAAGAGATTGTCATAGAAACAGCAAAAGAATTAGGCACGCTTGACGAGGAAGCACAGACAACAAGCGGCACCTTAGTAGAATCGTCAAACTTTTCAAGTACTTTATCTGAAGGCTGGTTTACAAGTGATGTTCTGCTTGCAGCCTTGGAAAAGTATGGTAACTATTCCGAAGAAGTTTATAAAGTTGTACAGGAAGAAGGTGTGACTGCTGCTGAGGCAATGGAGCTGATAACCGATGATACGATGGAGCTCGGTGAAAAAGCATTCAAAGCAGCACAGGAAGCAAAAACTTTTACAGATGCAATCAATGCTACAAAAGATGCAGTAAGTACTGGTTGGATGAATACGTTCGAAATAATATTTGGTAACTACGAAGAAGCTAAAGTGTTATGGACGGATTTAGCCAATGAATTGTACGATGTTTTTGCAAGTGGAGCGGAAGCAAGAAACGACTTATTATCTGAGTGGAAAGAATTAGGCGGACGTGATTTATTAGTCGATTCGTTTTTTAATGCATTAACAGCTTTGGAAAACGTCATAGCAACAGTTAAAGAAGCCTTTCGTGATATTTTTCCCGCTAAGACAGCAGAACAACTTTATAGCATGACACAGTCGTTGTACAATTTTACTGAACGATTGGCTAATGCTGAAAAGCCTTTAGATACAATAAAACGTATACTTGAAGGCTTTTTTTCTGCTATTGATATTGCCAAACAGTTTTTTAGTGCACTATTTAGGGCATTGTCGCCAGTATTTTCTATGCTTAAAAAGGTTACGGGAAATATTGTAGGTTGTACGACGTCACTTTCCGATTTCATTGTTGGGATTGATGAAACAATAAGGGAAACTCAGTTTTTTGATAATCTATTTGAAAAGATTGTAAATACAATTAAAAAGGTTGTCAC
>JAJPXK010000003.1 GCA_021205485.1 Clostridia bacterium
CCGCCGCGATAGGCGCCCTTTTGTTAAACGGCGTAGGCGACACTATAAGGGTCTCTATAACGGGCGAGCCCGTAAGGGAAGTGTACGCCGCGAAAAGGCTGCTTCGCTCTTTAGAGCTTGACAAAAACTACGTAAACGTTATCTCCTGCCCTACCTGCGGCAGATGCCGCTGGAGTTCGGCTTCGCTCGCCGAAAAGGTGAACAGGGCGGTGGAAAATATAAACAAACCCCTCACCATAGCCGTAATGGGCTGCGTGGTAAACGGCCCCGGGGAGGCGGCCGACGCCGATATAGGCATAGCGGGGGCGGAGGACTACTGCGTCATCTTCAAAAAGGGCAAGGTGGAACGCCGCGTGGCCGCCGCGGACGCGGAGGCGGAATTTTTAAAGGAGATTGCCGATATTTTAAATGACTGACGACATTTTAGCTGAGATACATTCCTCCTGCGGAATGAAAAATTCAATAATCGGCGGCATGGCCTTAGACAGGGCGTCTTTGCAGGTGAGCGTCACGCTTATAACCGACAGCGCCTATACCAAAGATGACTACAACATATCTTACGGCGTATTGAGGAAGTACGTTCCTGAGGAATTTTCCCTCGACCTGCAGATTTCCAAAGTGACGCCCGATACGGCCATGGTAAAACGCAAAATTTATACCATAATGAAGGAAAAATTCCCCGCATTGTCGGCATTTTTAGAGGAAAAGGACATTTCGGTAACTAAGACCGACGGCGGGTTTGCCTTCAGCGTAGCCACCGTGCGTTCCCCCGACGGGGCGGCCGAGACGATTAAGGCGGTAGAAAAGGAGCTTAAAAAGCATTTTTGCGGCGACTTTTACGGCAAGGCTGTTAAGGCCGACGTGGACCTTTCCAAAATTAAGGTAGAGACCGAGGAGGCGGAGCCCGAATATGTGTTCGCCCCGAGGACCTTCCCCGTAACAAACTTTTTGCCGATAGAAACCGCTGAGGCCCCCGAAAGGGCGGTGTATATGTCGGACTACACTTACGCGAGCGAAAGCACCTACGTATGCGGACGCATTGTAGACATATCCGAACGCGCGTACATAAAACAGAGCACGGGCGAAGAAAAGCCGTATTATATCTTCACTTTAAACGACAACACGGGCAACATAGAACTTTCTTACTTCCCCCGCAAAAAATCCATAGACAAAATAAGGGCCCTCGCCGTCGGCGAAAGCGTAGTGTGCAAATGCCGTTCAGAAAACAAGAAAGACAGGCTTTGGTACACCGCCGTAACCATAGACAGGGGCAGGCAGCCCGAAGATTTCAAAATGGAAAAGAGGCCTTCAAAGCCCGTTCCCGAAAGGTATCACTGCATAATCCCGCAGCCATTCACCGACTATACTCAGTCCGACTTTTTTACCGACGACACCATTCCCGACTGCCTTAAAGAGAACACTTTCGTAGTCTTCGATCTGGAGACGACCGGCCTTCAGTCCACCCCTAAAGACGGCGTTATGGACGGAATAATAGAGATAGGCGCCTATAAAATAACGGGCGGGGCCATAGCCGAAAAATTTTCCACCTTTGTGAACCCCTTAAGGGGGGAGCCCCTTCCCGATAAGATTGTCGAACTTACGGGCATAACAGACGAGCAGGTAAATTCCGCCCCCTCGTATAAAGACGTAATGCCCGACTTTGTAAAATTCTGCGACGGCGCCATACTCGTAGGCCACAACGTGGTAAACTTTGACTTCCGCTTTGTAGATTACTACGCCAAGTCGTTAGGCTATGAAATTGAAAAAAAGCTTATAGATACATTGTTCCTTTCGCAGAAGCTTTTGCGGCTCGCCAACTACAAATTGAACACCGTCGCCGAAAAATTCGGCGTAACGTTCAACCACCACAGGGCGGAAGACGACGCCCTGGCCACGGCCAAGATATTTATAGAGCTTATAAAAATAAAAAAATCTTTGCCTGAGCTGTTATAAATGTTGCAAAATTGCAAACAGTGTGTTATAATAGTTAAGACTTGATAGTGTAAAGACGATTGAGTGCCTCGCGGCACTCAATAATTCTTATATAGGGGAAATTGCCGCTTAGAACAGCGGCGGCGAGCCTATAACAATATTAGCTTTCAAAGGGGTCAGTTATGCAGATTAAACCTATAGAAGAAATCCGCAAGTTTTTTGAAGATATGGCCCGCCCTATGCAGATAGAGGTGGTAGACGTAGAGTTTGACAATAAAAACAATACCCTCACCGTGTTTATAGAGACCGAGGACGGCGTTGATCTGGATACATGCGAAAAATTCCATAACGCCATTATGGACCCTATTGACGAGCTTGACCCTACTTACGGCGCGGCGTATACGTTGAACGTATCAAGCCCCGGGCTTGACAGGCCCTTCAAAACGCAGAGGGATTTTGAACGCAACCTCGGCGAGGATGTGGAAGTAAAGCTCTACGCCCCCTTAAAAGGCAAAAAGTTTTTAGAAGGAACGCTTACGGGCTTCGACGAACATTCGGTAACTATACTTACCGCAAAGGGCGAAGAAAAGATAAACCGTACAAAAATAGCGAAAATAAGCAAAGCCGTAAAATTTGAATAACGCGGCGACTATAATAAATAAATTACGCATTATTATCACAGGAGAATTGGCAATGATTAACAAAGATTTTTTCCTTGCTCTCGACGAGCTTGAAAAAACAAAGGGAATCCCCCGCGAAGTATTTATGGAGGCATTGGAAAACGCCCTCATCTCGGCTTGTAAAAAGCAGTACGCGGGCGCTGTCGGTGACGTTGAGTTAAGGTTCAACGAAGAAAAGGGCTCTATGGAGTTCTATACCTACAAGACCGTAGTCGGCGAGGTTACAGACCGCGAAAAGGAAATCTCTCTGGAAGACGCCCGCCAGATAAAAAAATCGGTAAAGGAAGGCGACAAACTCTACGAAAAGCTTGTGCCTAAAGATTTTTCGCGTATCGCGGCGCAGACGGCTAAGCAGGTAATAATGCAGAAGCTCCGCGAAACCGAACGCGACGCCGCCATGAGCGAATTTGCCGACAAAGAGGGCACCCTGATGGTAGGCGTTATAAGGAAGAAAGACGCTAAAAACGTTTACGTAGACCTCGGCAACGGCCAGATAGAGGGCATTATGATGCCTTCTGACCAGGTATACGGCGAAAAGTACGAAGTAAACGACAAAATAAAGGTATACGTAAAAAAGGTCAAAAACGGATACAACGGGGCTCACGTTCTGGTAAGCCGTTCTTCCCCCGGGCTCGTCCGCAAATTGTTTGAAGAAGAAGTGCCCGAAATAAAGCAGGGCACCGTGGTTATTAAAGAAATCAGCCGCGAAGCGGGGGCCCGTTCCAAAATGGCAATCTATTCGGAAGATCCCCGCATAGACGCGATAGGCGCCTGCGTAGGCAACAAGGGATCAAGGGTAAACGCCGTCGTTTCAGAACTTGGCGGCGAAAAGGTAGACATCATCCCCTGGAGCGAAAATCCCCTTGAATTTATTGCCAAGGCCCTTTCGCCCGCGAAGGTCATTTCGGTAACTCAGTTAGACGGCGAAAAGACGGCCATGGCCGTGGTTCCCGACGATAAACTTTCGCTCGCCATAGGCAAAGACGGGCAGAACGCCCGCCTCGCCGTAAGGCTTACGGGCTGGAAGATAGACGTAAAGAGCCTTTCGGCCGCCACAAAACTCGGCATGGTTCCTATGGCCGAAGAAGAGGGCGAGGAGCCCCCGCAGGAAGAGGAATAATGCCTAAGACAAAAAAAATCCCTTTAAGGCAGTGCATAGCTTGCCGCGAGCTTAAAGAAAAGAGAGAGATGCTCCGCATAGTGAAGAACTCTCAGGGGGAGATTTTCCTCGATTTTTCGTCCAAGGCGGCGGGCAGGGGCGCGTACATCTGCGACAACTCCGACTGCGTTAAAAAACTGATAAAGCAAAAACTTATAAACAAAGTGTTCTCCTGCGAGGTGCCTAAAGAGGTCTACTTACGCATAGAGGAGGAGTATTTTGGAAAACAAAGCTAAGGCAGAAACATTCATAGGCTTCTGCGTAAGGGCCCGCAAGATAACCATAGGCGCAGGGGCGGTAGACTGCCTTAAAAAGGACGTTTACCTTATACTGGTCTGTTCAACGGCGTCGCAAAACTGCCTGTCGCTCGCAAAAAAATTTGCAAGAAGGCACGGCTGCCCGCTTATGCTGTGCGTAAACGGGTTAGAAAACGCCGTACACAAGGCGGGGGCAAAGATTGCCGCCGTGCGCGATAAAAACCTCGCCGCGGCCATATGTACCAACGCAGACAAAAATTTTCAATTAATCCCGGAGGCATAATTCAGTTTATGGCACAAAAATACGAAAATGCAGAAAACATCGGCAAAATGGTATCGGAAGACAAGATTTCTGGTCTCTCTAAAAAGGTAAACGCCACCGAGCGCAAGCTTACCGATATTATAAAAAAGCTGACGGATATGGAAAGCGCCGCGCAAGCTGCTAAAAAGGCTCAGCGCGCCCTCGAGGCGGCCGAAGCCGAAAAAAAGCAGGGGGAACCCGAACAGCCTGCCGCCGAGCCTGAAGCAAAACAGCCTCCTAAGACGGAAGAAAAGCCTGCGGCCGAAGTTAAACCCGCCGAGGCTCCCGCGGAAAAGGTTGAAAAGAAGGAGCCCGAGGCCGTAAAGGCAGAGGCTAAGCCCGCCGAGGCAAAACCCGAAGAGAAAAAGCCCGAGGAAGCCAAGGCTCAGGCCCCTGTAAAGGAGGCTAAAAAGCCCGAAGAAAAAAAGGCTGAAGCCCCTGCGGGCGATAAACCTGCGCCCGCTAAGGACAAAAAGCCCGACAATCCCGCGCAAAAACCCGCGGAAGGCAAGGCGGACAATCAAAAAGGCCCTAAGGCGGAGCCTCAGAAGGCTAAGCCTGCAGAGCCGCCTAAGCCTACATTCAAATCGCCCGTAATAAGGCACATAGACCCTCCCGTACGCCCCGCGCCGACAAAACCGCAGAAGAAAAGCGGCGAAAACAAGACCTTTGTAAACAAGGATAACCGTCCGCCCCGCGGCGACAAAAACCGTCCCGCTCAGGGCCAGGGCAACAACCGCCCGACGCAAAACGGCAGGCCTTCGTTAAGGCCCGCGCCCGCGCCAGCGGCGATTCCCGCAAAGCCTAACAAAAATTTCGGCCCCGACAAAAAGAAGGGCGCTTTCGAGCGTACTTACGTAGAGAAAGAAAAGCGGCCTATGAATAAGCGTTCGCTGCAAAAACAGCAGGGCGCCAGCGTTTCGGACTTCGACGAAGACCGCAGCGTATACCGCAAACAGCGTAAAAAGGGAGCCGCCAAACAGACGACTCAGTTTATAAAGATAGAACACGCGATAGTTACTTCGGATAACATTCCTATAAAGGTTCTGTCCGAAAAATTAGGCATATCCGCAGTGGAAATTACAAAACGCCTCTTTAAAGACGGCATAACCACCACCGTAAACGGCTCTATAGACTACGAGACGGCATTTATGATAGCCGCAGATTTAGGCATAGAGCTTGAATACAAGCCCGAAAAGACTGCGGAAGAAATTCTTACCGAAAAACAGGCCGACACGGTGGAAGAGATTGAAAGCCTTGTTCCCCGCGCCCCCGTGGTTACCGTTATGGGCCACGTAGACCACGGCAAGACTTCCCTTCTGGACTATATAAGAAAGTCCAACGTAACCGAAGGCGAGGCTGGCGGCATCACGCAGCACATAGGCGCCTACACGGTTACGGCGGCGGGCAAAAAGATAACGTTTATAGACACCCCGGGGCACGAAGCCTTTACGGCGATGAGGGCGAGGGGCGCTCAGGTTACCGATATAGTAATACTCGTCGTCGCGGCAGACGACGGCATAATGCCTCAGACTGTAGAGGCGATAAACCACGCCAAGGCGGCGGATGTATCTATAATAGTCGCCGTAAACAAGATGGATAAGGTCGGGGCAGACCTCAACAAAGTAAAGCAGGACCTTACCAACTACGGCCTCGTTCCCGAAGAATGGGGCGGCGACACCATAGTATGCCCCGTTTCGGCGAAGACGGGCGAAGGGGTGGACGCCCTTTTAGAGAACGTCTTGCTCGTAGCCGAAATGAAGGAGCTTTTGGCTAACCCTGCGAGGGAAGCGAGGGGCGCCATTATAGAAGCTAAGCTTGATAAAGGCATGGGCCCTATGGCGAGCGTTCTCATACAGAACGGTACGCTCCATACCGGCGACAATATAATTTCCGGCACCATCACGGGCAGAGTCCGCGCCATGATAGACGACAAGGGCAAACAGGTAAAAGAAGCCGGCCCCTCTACGGCAGTATCGGTGCTCGGCTTTGAGGAAGTTCCTAACGCGGGCGACAGCATTTTCGCCGTTTCGCAGGAGCTTGTAAAGCAGGTAGCCGAAGAACGCAAACGCAAAGAGAGCGAGGCGAGGGCGGCGCAGACATCCAAAGTTTCCCTCGACGATATATTCGGAAAGATTTCCGAAGGCAATATGAAGAATCTCAACCTTATAATAAAGGGCGACGTTCAGGGCTCGGTAGAGGCAGTAAAGCAGTCGGTTTTGAAACTTTCCAACGAAGAAGTCACTGTAAAAGTTATCCACAGCGGCGCGGGCGCCGTTACGGAAACGGACGTAATGCTCGCCGATTCTTCCAACGCGATAATTCTCGCGTTCAACGTCCGCCCCGACAGCAAGGCCAAAGCCCTGGCCGAACGCAGCAAGGTGGATATCCGCACCTACCGCATAATATACGACCTGCTTGACGATATGCAGGCTGCGCTCAAGGGCATGCTTACGCCTAAGTACCAGGAAGTTTACATCGGCAAATGCGAAGTCCGCCAGACGTTCAAAATTACGGGCGTCGGCAATATCGCGGGCTGCTACGTGCTTGACGGCAAGATTATAAGGGGCGGAAAGCTCCGCATCTACCGCGAAAACGTACTTATCGTAGAGGGCAACGTGCAGCAGCTTAAACGCTTTAAAGACGACGTTAAAGAAGTCAACTACGGCTTTGAATGCGGCTGCGCCATAGAAGGTTTCAACGATATAAAAATCGGCGATATTATCGAGTGCTATATGATTCAGGAAATCAAGCAATAATATAAGCTTTTATAAACTTCGCAATACTGCCGCCCCTATTAGGGGCGGGGGGACCGCTTGCGGTGGAGGGGTTCAAACCCCTCAGGCCTTCGGCCAGCTCCCCTAATAAGGGAGCCTTAATAAAGAAAGAATTTTCAGGAGGTAAACATATGAAAGGACAACGCGGCGCGAGACTCGCAAGCGAATTTCAGAAAGAAATAACGGACATAATATCCCGCGATTTAAGGAATAAAGTTCCCGAACTTTCGGCTATTATCTCCGTTACGGGGGCAGATATCGCCCCGGACTTAAAAACAGCCAAGATATACTTAAGCATCTTTGACCCTGACGAACAGAAGAGGCAGCGCTCCTTTGAAACTATAAAGGAAAACGCCGGCTTTATCCGCCACGAGTTATCTTCAAGGATGAGCATCCGCACCGTTCCCGTTCTTGCGTTTATTTTAGACGTCAGCGCGGAGTACGGCACGCATATAGACGAAATATTAAAAAATTTGTAACAGGGGGGACAGTATGGCAGACAACGCTTTAGAGGCGGCGGCCGAACAACTTAAAAAAGCAACCACGGCGGCGATTTTCTGCCACATACGCCCCGACGGCGACGCGTTAGGCAGCGGCATGGCGCTGTGCCTCGCGATGCGGGCGGCGGGCAAAAAGGCCTACCTTATCTGCGAAGAAAAGGCTCCCGAAAAGTTTTTATTCCTTCCCGCCCTCTCAGAAATCGCGGTAGGAATGCCCGAAGCGGACTACGACTTGCTTGTAGCCGTAGACTGCGCCGAAGAGGGCCGTTTAGGGGCGTTCGCCGAGGCATATTCCCGTTTCAAAGGCGTTACCGTAAACATAGACCACCACATTTCCAACACCAATTACGCGATGTATAACTGCGTCAGGGAGTGTTCGGCTACGTGCGAGCTTCTGCCCGACGTGTTTGACGCCGCGGGCTTTGAAATCACCAAAGATATAGCCGACCTTCTTATGTTAGGCCTTATAACCGACAGCGGCAGTTTTTGCCATAAAGACGTAACCGAAAAGACCTTTCTTTCGGCCGCGAGGCTGGTAAAGGCGGGCGCCGACGTAAACACCATAAGCTACAATATGTTCTCTCACCAGAAAAAGTGCCGGGCCCTGTTGTATGCGAGGGCTATGAAAAGCCTTCGCTTCGCCCTGTCGGACGCCCTCGCCATAATCTGCGTCACAAGCGACGACATTTTAAAGACGGGCGCCGAGCAGTCTATGACCGAAGGTTTTGTAGACTTTCCCCTGTCTATAGACGGGGTAGAAGTGGCGGCTTCGCTTATGGAAGTAAAGCGGGGGCAGTTTAAAATTTCGCTTCGCAGCAAGGGAACGGTAAACGTAAACAAAGTCGCGTCCGTATTCGGCGGGGGCGGCCACGTGCTAGCGAGCGGCTGTATGATTTTCGGCGAGTACGAAGAGGTGGTAGAACGCCTCACCTACGCCGTATACCAATATATGTAAAATATGGATTCAACTGGCAATATTACGGGGTTTATCAACATAAATAAGCGCGAAGGGGCAAGCTCGGCGCAGGAAGTCGCCGTCATAAAAAGGCTTGCAAAGACCCCTTGCGGACATATGGGCACGCTGGATCCTATGGCGGGCGGAGTTCTTCCCGTGGCGATAGGCAAAGCGGCGAGGCTGTTCGATTATTTTTTGTCAAAACGCAAAACTTACGTCGCGGAGTTTACCTTCGGGATAAGCTCAGACACTCTGGATACCACGGGCGACGTTAATATAATTGCGGCAGAATACCCGCCGAGGACGAAATAAAGGCGGTTATCCCCCGTTTTATCGGGGATATAATGCAGACGCCGCCCCTTTACAGCGCCAAAAACATAAACGGCGAAAGGGGGTACGAACTTGCAAGGCGGGGCGAAGAATTTACCCTTCCGCCTAAGCGGGTTACGGTATACGATATAAAACTTCTCGGCAAGGTTTCTGCGGATGCGTATTCTTTTGAAATCGAATGCGGAGGCGGTACTTATATACGCTCCCTCGCGAGGGATATCGCGGCAGAAATAGGTACCTTCGCCGCGATGAGCAGATTAAAGCGTACAAAAAGCGGCGTGTTTACAATAGAAAATTCTGTGAGTACGGCGCAATTAACGCCCGAAAATTTCAGGGATTTTATTATCCCTACCGACAGCGTAATATCCTTCCCCGCGGCGTTTCTTACCGCATCGGAAGAAAAAAAGTTAATAAACGGCGTTCCCGTAAGTAAAGGTCTTGCAAAAGGAGAGTATAAAATATACCTCGCAGACGGAAGCTTTTACGGCATCGGTTCGTCGGACGGAATAAATTTTAAAACGAGGACAAAGCTATGTTAACTATCGTGAACTACAAAAAGGACGAATATACTTTCCCCGCCCTTCTGGTACTTGGCTGTTTCGACGCCATACACATTGGCCACGCCGAACTTCTTAAAAAAGCTAAACTTCAGGCTAAGATTAACGGGCTTGATTTAGGCGTAATGATGTTCAACGGCGGCAAAGGGGGAAGGCAGGTTTATTCCTTTGAGGAAAGATGCGCCTTTCTTGAAAAATTTAACGTAAAATTTGTTTTGAATATAGATTTTACCGACGAATTTAAAAAGACGTCTTACGCAGAATTTCTTGATACGGTTGAACAGTACATAAACGTCAAGGGCTATATGAGCGGCAAAGATTTCCGTTTCGGCGCGGGCGCCAAGGGCAAGTCTGCCACATTGAAAAAATATGCCGAAGACGAAGACAACGGCGTATGGTATACGCCCGTCAAAGACGTAATTTTTGAAGGGGAAAAGGTAAGCACCACATTGATCAAAGAGTGTCTTGAAGGCGGCCACATCTCTAAAGCCAACAGCCTTTTAGGCAGAGAATTTTCGGTAAGCGGTATAGTTTGCGACGGCAACGAAAGGGGAACGGGGGAAGGCGTTGCGGGAACAAAATTTGTGGAGTGTGACCCCGGAGCGGAGACCGGAGGAGGACGGAGGGAAA
>JAJPXK010000081.1 GCA_021205485.1 Clostridia bacterium
ACCACGTCTTCGCTACAGCAGGACGCTTCAAACAAATACGGCATGTCTTCGCCCGAAACTATGCTCGTTGCGCAGCACCTGTACGAAGGCATGGAGGTAGGCGGCGACCACATAGCCCTTATCACCTATATCAGGACGGACTCCGTAAGGGTTTCCAAAGAGGCGCAGGACGACGCGCTGGCGTTTATCAGGGCCAACTACGGCGAAAAGTACGCCCCCGCGAAGCCTAACTACTACGCCACAAAAAAGGGAGCGCAGGACGCTCACGAGGCCATAAGGCCTATAAACCTTTCGTTGACTCCCGAAAGCGTAAAAAATTCTTTAGACAAAAAACATTACAATATATACAAAATGGTGTACGACCGCTTTATCGCCTCGCAGATGGCAGAGGCACAGTATAACTCTATGCAGATAGAGGCGGCTTCGGGCGGGTACACCTTTAAAGCCAGCGGCAAATCGCTGTTGTTCGCGGGATATACCGCGGCCTATCAGGACGTTTCAAGGGAAAAGGACGAAGACGAGCCCGCTAAACTTCTGCCCCCTTTAAAGGAGGGCGACGGCCTTAATTTAAGGGAACTCAACAAGGAACAGAAATTCACCCGTCCCCCGTTAAGGTTTACCGACGCCTCTCTGGTTAAGGCGATGGAAGAAAAGGGCATAGGCAGGCCCTCTACTTACGCGTCCATAATTTCGGTGCTCAACAAACGCCGCTATGTAGAAAAGGACGGCAAGTATATGGTGCCTACCGAGGTTGCGTACAAAATAACCGATATGCTCGTGCATTACTTTACCGACATAATGGACGTAGGCTTTACGGCGCATATGGAGGACGATCTGGATAAGATAGAGGAAGGCGGCACCGACTGGCACAAGATTATAGCAGATTTTTACCCTTCTTTCGCCGAAAAACTCAAGGCGGCTTCTACCGACGGCGACGAAATGACCGACATTCTGTGCGAAAAATGCGGCCATCCTATGATCCGCAGGGTAGGCAAGTACGGCAAGTACCTCGCCTGCTCTAACTACCCCGCCTGCTCCAACATAATAAGCGAGTCAGAGGTGGAAGTATCCGCCGTACGCTGCCCTAAATGCGGGGCGAACATGGTGGTAAAAAGCGGCAAGTACGGCAAATTCCTCGCCTGCCCTAACTACCCCGAATGCTCGTCTATAATGCCGCTGGACGCAAAAATTTCCGAAGAAAAATGCAAGGAATGCGGCGGCGAAATGCTTATAAAAAAGGGCAGATACGGCCAGTACCTTGAATGCGGCAAATGCGGAGCCAAACGCCCCGTATCCAACGCCGAAAACGGCGGCGAAACGATAAAAACAGAGGGAGTATGCCCCGACTGCGGCAAGCCTATGCGCAGAATGCGTTCCAAAAACGGCAAAATTTACTACGGCTGCACGGGCTACCCCGAGTGCAAATTTTTAAGCTGGGACGTGCCTACGGGCGAAAAGTGCCCCGAATGCGGCAAAGGCTTCCTTGTAAAAAAGAACGGGGAGATAAAGTGCTCGCAAAAGACCTGCAATTATTCCAGACCTCTTCCCCCCGAAGAGAAGACGGAAGAAGATAAATGACGGGCGTAAAAATTATAGGGGCGGGGCTCGCCGGCTGCGAAGCGGCCTATTGCCTCGCCGAAAGGGGAGTAAAAGTCACCCTTTGCGATATAAAGCCTAAGGCGTTTACCCCCGCGCATTCAGATAAAAATTACGGCGAGCTGGTCTGCTCAAACTCATTAAAAAGCGACGACGTTTACTTTAACGCCTGCGGGCTTTTAAAGCAGGAGATGCGTATTTTAGGCTCGCTTATAATAGAGGCGGCCGACAATACAAGGGTGCCCGCGGGCGCCGCCCTCGCCGTTGAAAGGCAAGAATTTTCCCGTTATATAACAGAAAAAATTAAAAACCACCCTAATATCGAGGCTGTGTGCGACGAGGCGGACAAAATCCCCGACGAGCCGTGCATAGTGGCTACGGGCCCTTTGACCTGCGGCGGCCTCGCCGAAGACATAAATAAAAAGCTTGGCGGCGGGCTGTATTTTTACGACGCTTCCGCCCCGATAGTTTCAAGGGAGAGCATAGATTTTTCTTTCGCCTTCGAGGGCGACCGCTACGGAAAGGGCGGCGACGACTATATAAACTGCCCGCTCTCCAAAGAGGGCTACTACGCCTTTGCCGAGGCGCTTGTTTCGGCGGAGAAGGCCGCCCTTCATTCATTTGACAAAAGGGAATTTTTTGAAGGCTGCATGCCTGTCGAGGTTATGGCCGCGAGGGGAGTTGACACCCTGCGGTTCGGGCCGTTCAAGCCCGTAGGCCTTACCGACGGCGACGGCAATAAGTTTTTCGCCGTACTGCAACTGAGGAAGGAGAACGCCGAAGGCAGCGCGTACAACCTTGTAGGCTGCCAGACAAATTTAAAATTCGGCGAACAAAAGAGGGTATTTTCTATGATACCCGCGTTAAAAAACGCAGAGTTTTTACGCTACGGCGTCATGCACCGCAACACCTATATCAACTCGCCCGAGCATTTAAACGGAGACTTTTCGCTTAAAAGCAATCCCGACGTCTTTTTCGCGGGACAGATAACGGGCGTAGAGGGGTATGTGGAGAGCGCCGCGAGCGGGCTTATGGCCGCCATAGGCTTTTTACGCAGGGCCGAGGGGAAAGATACTCAGCTTCCTCCCGAACACACAATCTGCGGGGCTTTGTCAAGGCATATAAGCTCGCCTAACGCAAATTTTCAGCCAATGAACGCCAATTTCGGTATATTGAATTGCGACAAGAGAATCCGCGACAAAAAGGAGCGGTACCGTTACCTTGCCGAAAGGGCTTTAAAAGAAATACAGGAGTACAAAGATAAATTATGTCAGTAGAATTTCACGCAACAACAATATGCGCCGTAAAAAAGGACGGCGTAACGGCGATCGCGGGCGACGGACAGGTCACCATGGGCGAAAACGTAATTTTTAAAAACAGCGCCACCAAGGTGCGCCGCATATACGGCGGCAAAGTAATTTTAGGCTTTGCAGGCTCTGTATCCGACGCGTTCTCTTTAAGCGAAAAGTTCGAGGGCATGCTCAACAAATTTTCGGGCAATCTTATGCGTTCGGCCGTAGAGCTTGCCGAACTGTGGCGTTCGGACAAAATGCCCCGCAAGCTTGAGGCTTTGATGATCGTCGCCGATAAAGACACGCTTCTGATAGTTTCGGGCACGGGCGAGGTTATAGATCCCGACGGCGGCGTATGCGCCATAGGCAGCGGCGGCAACTACGCTTTGGCCGCGGCGAGGGCCCTTATACAGAATACCGACTATTCCGCCGAAGAGATAGCCACCAAGGCTTTGAAAATCGCGAGCGAAATATGCGTTTTCACCAACGACAATATCAAATGCGAAACTATTTAAGGGGGCAGTATTATGGATTTAACGCCTAAACAGATTGTACACGAACTGGATAAATACATCATCGGCCAGAGCGAGGCTAAAAAGGCCGTGGCCATAGCTTTGAGAAACCGCTACAGAAGAAGCATGCTTTCCCCCGAGCTTATGGAAGAAATAACGCCTAAAAACATCATAATGAAGGGCCCTACGGGCGTAGGCAAGACAGAGATCGCTCGAAGGCTCGCAAAGCTTGTCAAAGCCCCCTTTATCAAGGTAGAGGCCACAAAGTATACCGAGGTAGGCTACGTAGGCAGGGACGTGGAGTCTATGGTCCGCGACCTCGCCGAATGCGCCATACGCCTTGTACGCGAAGAAAAGACGGCCGAAGTTGAACACAAGGCCCGCGCCGCCGCCGAAAAGAAGGTGGCCAAAGTCCTCGCCGACGCAAAGAGCAAGGAAAGGGGCGAATTTTCTAAAGAGGTGTTCGAACAGAATATTCTTGAGGCCGTCCATCAGGGCAAGTGCGACAACGAAATTGTAGAACTGGACGTTCCCGAAGCGCCTAAGTCTATAGAACTTTCCGCGGGGAGCGGGGCCTCTATAGAACTCGGCTCCATTTTCGGCGACTTAGGCCTGCCTAAAAAGACCAAAAAACGCAAGCTCTCCGTCAAAGAGGCGGTAAATATCCTTATCGCCGAGGAGGCGGACAAGCTTATAGACAACGACGCAGTTAAGTCCGAAGGCCTGCGCAGGGCAGAAAACGAGGGCATTATATTTATCGACGAAATAGATAAAATAGCCGGCAAGGGCAACCAGGGGGCGGACGTCTCCCGCGAGGGCGTGCAGCGCGATATTCTGCCTATAGTAGAGGGCTGTACGGTAATGACCAAGTACGGGCCTATAAAAACAGACTACATTCTGTTTATCGCCGCTGGCGCCTTCCACGTATCCAAGGTAGAGGACTTGATCCCCGAGCTTCAGGGCAGGTTCCCTATACAGGTAGAACTCAATTCCCTCACCAAGCAGGACTTTGTGGATATTTTGACGCAGCCCGAAAACGCCATAACAAGGCAGTATTCGGTGCTTTTAGCTGTGGACAACATAGACCTTTCGTTCACGCCCGACGCGATAGAGCGTATCGCCGAAATCGCCGAGGATATCAACACCACTTCAGAAGACATCGGGGCGAGGCGGCTGCACACCGTTATGGAGTACCTTTTGGAGGATATATCCTTCAATGCGGGCGGCAACGACTACCCCGTAATCCCCGTAGAGATAAACGCGAAGTATGTTGACGAACATCTTGAAAAGATAATCAAAAACAGGGATTTAAGAAAGTACGTACTTTAACAGGGAATGCAATATTGCCTCCCCTGTTAGGGGGAGCCGATAATGCGGCATAAAACGGAGATATTATGATTAACATACCTAAGGGCACTAAGGACGTTTTGCCTAAAGACGCCTATAAATGGCATTTTATTGAAAACGCGGCAAGGGAGATCGCCGAGGTTTACAACTTAAAGGAGATCCGCACGCCCGTCTTTGAACACACCGAGCTGTTTTTGCGCGGCGTAGGCGACACTACCGACATCGTTAATAAAGAGATGTACACGTTTAAGGACAAGGGCGACCGTTCTATAACCTTAAAGCCCGAGGGCACGGCGGGGGCGGCGCGTTCCTTTATAGAAAACGGAATGTCGTCAGGCGTTCTGCCGGCAAAAATGTACTACATTATCCCCGCTTTCCGCTACGAGCGTCCGCAGGCGGGGCGGCTTCGCGAATTCCACCAGTTCGGCATAGAGGTTTACGGCTCGCAGAGCGCCGATACCGACGCAGAAGTGATTTTCGCAGCTTCTTCCTTTTTGGATAAACTCGGGGTAAAAAATGTAAAGCTCAACATAAATTCCATCGGCTGTAAAACGTGCAGGGCGGAGTATAACGCGGCGCTTAAGGCGTACCTTGAGCCCGATCTGGACAAAATGTGTCCTACGTGCCGCGAACGGTACGAAAAGAACCCCCTTCGCATCCTCGACTGCAAAGAGGAGGGCTGTAAAAAGATTACCGCCAAAGCCCCCCGCATGATAGATTACCTCTGCGACGGCTGCAGGCAGCACTTTGAACAGGTTAAGTCTTACCTTGCCGCGGGCGGGCTGGAATACACCGTTGATTCGGGCATAGTAAGGGGGCTGGACTACTACACAAAGACAGTTTTTGAGTTTGTGTCAGAGGAGATAGGGGCTCAGGGCACCGTATGCGGCGGCGGCAGGTACGACGGGCTTATACAGGAGTTAGGCGGCAGCCATACCCCCGCGGTAGGCTTTGCGGCGGGCATAGAGCGGCTTATCCTTTTGATGGAAAACACGGGCATACCCTTCCCCGAAGAGCCTAAGCCCGACGTGTATTTCGCGGGGATGGACGAAGACAGCCGCAGGACGGCCTTTTCCCTCGCGTTAAAGGCGAGGGCGGCGGGAATTGCCGCCGAGGTTGACCATATGTCAAGGTCTGTTAAGGCGCAGTTCAAGTATGCCGATAAAATAGGGGCAAGGTATGTGGCCGCGATAGGTTCAAGCGAGCTTGAAAAAGGCTCGGTCAACTTAAAGCGTATGTCTGACGGCTTCACGCAGGAAGTAAAATTTGAGGATATAAATTCCTATATTTTAAGCGGCAAATAATTATCAATCCGCATTATGGCGGCCGAAGCCATACGTCATTGTGAGGGGTCTCTACCCCGTGGCAATCCCACGGGTACCCGCGACCCGAACACTTCGGCGGCAGAAAAGTTATTTAAAAATAATAACGTTTATTTAAAGATAATCGCCGCATTATCGGATATACCGTTAAAACCGTTTATAAACGTAAAAAAACAGCCACAATATAAATAAGAGGTAAAAAATATGAAACAGATAGATATGCAAGAGTTTGACGAACTTTTAAAGGGCGATATGCCCGTAGTTTGCGACTTTTTTGCCACCTGGTGCGGGCCCTGCAAGATGCTCGCCCCCGTGCTGGAAAAAATCTCCGCCGAATACGAAGGCAAAGCCGAGTTCGTAAAGGTTGACATAGATAAAAATCCCGAACTTTCCATAAGGTACGGCATAATGTCTATACCCTACGTGGCGGTGTTCCGCGGAGGCGAAATGGTGGATAATTTCGTCGGCTTTATGACCGAGAACGAGACCAAGGAATTTATCGAAAATACAATAGGCTGAAAAAATCCCCTGCGGCGTCACATTATTTCCCGCGGGGGCTCATTTTAATTTCACAAAGCTTAAACGTATATTGCCTTGCAAATATCTTTAAGGCGTGGTAAAATTATTACGATAACATATTTCACAGGTAGAAAAATGAAGAAAAGAATTTTAGCGTTGGCTGTTTCGGCCTGCTCTCTGCTTTTAGCAGTACCGGCGTTTTCGGGTTGCTCGTCAGAGACGTACATAGAGTACACCCTTTACGACTCTGAAGGGGCCGAGGTGGAGACTTACCATGTTTCGGAAGACCCTTCAACCGATGAAGCTGCGGCGGAGGCGGAAGGGGTAGAATATACAGAGCCCTCTGTAGAGGCTGAAGACGGCTATTACTTTGCCGTAACCGGCTACAGCGGCAGGCCGAAAAACGTGGTTATTCCGTCGGAATACGGCGGTGTACCCGTCACGCAGATAGGCGAACAGGCCTTCGCAGGGGCGGATTACCTCATTTCGGTATCGATGACCGACAGCATAACGTATATTGCCCCGGTCGCCTTTTTTTACTGCGTAAGCCTTAAAGACGTGACCCTTTCAAATTCTCTTACCGAAATCAACTACAGCACGTTCGCGTGGTGCTATTCGCTTGAAGAGATTGTAATTCCCGACGGCGTCACGTCCATCGGCAATATGTGTTTCTACGGCGACGACGAGCTTGTCTCTGTAACCTTGCCCGACAGCGTTACGTCTATAGGGATAAGTTGTTTTTACGAGTGCTACGGGCTGGAGTCCATCGATTTGCCCGATAACCTTATTACCATAGGCCAGCAGGCTTTTTATTCTTGCACGGCGTTAAACAACGTGGTCATCCCCGACAGCGTGGAGGAAATCCGCGATTACGCCTTTGTGGATTGCACTGCCCTTACAGATATTACGATAGGAAGCGGGGTTAAGATTATAGGCGAGTACGCGTTCTATTATTGCACAGCTTTAGAGAGTATTACCCTGCCCGCCGACCTTGAATTTATAGGGGCGTACGCCTTTTATAGCTGTTCCGCCCTTACAGACGTATACCTCACTAATACGTTTTCCGACGGTTCGTCAAAGCAGTGCAGGCTGTATTCGGCAGACCTTTCCGATTACGAGCTTGAAGTCGGCGATGAAACGGCCGAAAGTACGTATCTTTATACTTCGTACAACTACTATAACGACGGGCTTACCGCCAACAGCGGTTACATTCCCTCAAACGGGCTTACCGATTCAGAAGAGATAGCTTCCCTTCTCACGGACGATCTTCTTACCGTTTACTGGTACTTTGTTAAAAAATAAAAAGATTTTTTACGATAAATCCGCCTTCTCTTTAAAGAGAAGGCATTTTTTTGCTTAATTAAAACAAATTGTTTACATCTGTTTTTAAAATTGCCATTGACTAATATATATAAGTGTGGTAAACTAAAATTACCGAAATATAAAAGAGAGAAAAGTATGGAAAAAGACAAAATCAAACGTTACGACTTTACGCAGAAGCCTAAAAATCCGAGCAGGCTTTTTATGAAAATAGTAAAGTTTTTCGGCCTTATGCCTATAAAGGGCCTCGGATTTAGCTGTACCAAGGTTAATATGGAGGGCATAAAGCCGCCGTATTTTCTTTTGTGCAACCACGCGAGCGAGATGGACTTCAGGATACTGTATAAGTCTATAGAGCCCGACTATATGAACTACGTAGTGGCGATAGACGCCATGCACGACAATACCATAACGCTCATGCGGATGGCGGGCGGCATCGCAAAGCGCAAATTCATACAGGATATGCAGCTCATCCGCAATTTAAAGTACTGCGCCGAAAATTATAAAAACGCCGTATGCATTTACCCCGAGGCGAGGTACACATTCGACGGCACTACAAGCTATATTCCCCCTTCGATAGGCAAAATGGCAAAGCTTTTAAAGCTCCCCGTTGTCGTTTTAATCTCTTACGGCAACTTTATCTGCTGCCCGCAGTGGAATAAAGGCAAGTTCAAGCTTCGCCCCGCGCACATAGAGTCAAAGCTTGTGTGCGTGGCTACGGCCGACGAGGTGAAAACCCTCCCCGCGGAGGAGATAAACAGGCGGATAAAAGAAAATTTTGTATACGACGACTTGCAGTACCAGTACGACAAAAAGATTTCGCTTACCTACCCGCAGAGGGCCAAGGGATTGCACCATATTTTATACCAGTGCTGCGAATGCGGAACGGAATTTGAAATGTATTCCGAGGGAACAACTCTGGAATGCAGGCATTGCGGCAAAAAATGGCAGATGACCGAATACGGCAAGTTAGAGGCTGTTGGCGGCGACACACGTTTTACGCATATACCCGACTGGTTCAAGTGGGAACGCGAAAACGTGAAAAGGGAAGTGGAGAACGGAACCTATTGCATAGAGGACGAGATTGAGGTGCATACCCTGCCTAAGAATAAGTACTATTATCAGGGCAAGGGCAAGTTCAGGCAGGATATGACGGGCACCTATTTTTCCTGCGACTACTACGGCGAACCGTTTGAAATGCGTCTTACCCCTAACGAGCTTGAGTCCGTACACATAGAATTTGACTACCGCGACAGAAAAAAGAAGGAATTTTTCGGCGACTGCCTGGATATATCCAGCCATGAAGACAGCTTCTGGATTCACCCCGTAAACATAAGGGATTGCATTATGAAAATCTCTTTCGCGACTGAAGAGTTGTACTTTTTACAGCACCGCAAACTGCACGGCGCGAATAAGCAGTAGGTTGTTTCAAAATATAACGTTTGATTCAAATTACAAAAATAATAACAAACACAACTCGGCTTCTGCAAAGGAGCCGAAATTTATTGCGACTGTATACTTGACAATTACAACGCTTTTTTATATAATAATATAAAGGAGCAAATAAAATGAAAATTTCAACAAGATTTACAATTGCCGTGCATACCCTATTGGTAATACATATCCTCGGCAAAGAAAATAAAGCCACATCAGAATTTATCGCCTCAAGCGTAAATGTAAACCCCGTGGTTATCCGCAGGACTCTGCAGGATTTAAAAAAGGCGGGGCTTGTTACCGTCACGGCGGGCAGCGGCGGGGCGAAACTTGCCAAAAAACCTAAAGAAATTACCCTTTACGACATTTATTACGCTGTGGAAAGCGTAGACGGCGAGCTGTTCAACTTCCACGAAAACCCTAACCCCGAATGCCCCGTAGGCAAAAATATCCATAACCTTTTGGACGGGCACCTTGCCGAAGCGCAGATGGCTATGGAAAATTCTTTAAAGGCGGTAACCCTTAAAAACCTTGTAAGCGACTACAAAGAACTCGGTTAAAATATAAAAAAATCCCCTGAGAGGGGATTTTTTTATGCACTTTATACTAAAAAATTTATGTTGTAACAGTTGACATTACATTAATTTACTGTTATTATATAGG
>JAJPXK010000131.1 GCA_021205485.1 Clostridia bacterium
CATATAAACCCTGCAATCGTAAAAAAAATAATTATTTAACAAATAAATTTGAAAAGCTTATTGCAAACTTGAATATATTATGATATAATTTACAAAACAAATAACTTACAAAGGTGATGAATATGAAAAGCCAGAGCGTTGTTACCGATTTAAGAAAGAAAATCTTTACCGAAATTGCCAAAGTCGCATATTTTTCGGAAAAAGAGACCATTGCCAACGATATAGAGGCCATCCCCTATATCATTACCCCCGACGAGGTGCCCCGTTACAGGGAAAATATCTACCGCGAAAGGCAGATCGCGGCAGAGAGGGTCCGCCTTGCCATGGGGCTTTCCCTTCGCCCTTCCAACAAACCCGTACACATTACCGAGGGCCTTATGGCGAGCGATATCGCAGACAAGTACTACGAACCGCCCCTTATGCAGGTTATCCCCTCGGCTTGCGATAAATGCCCCGACAACGAATACGTGGTTTCTGTCCAGTGCCGCAACTGCGTGTCTCACGCCTGCATCAAGGCCTGCCCTAAGGGAGCCATCTCTATAGTAAACGGAAAATCTTTCATAGACCAGACAAAGTGCATAAAATGCGGAAGGTGCAAGGCCTCCTGCCCTTATGACGCGATAGCTCATCACGTACGCCCCTGCGCGGCGGCGTGCGGAATAAAGGCGATCTCTTCCGACGAATACGGAAGGGCTCACATCGACCCCGACACCTGCGTCGCCTGCGGACAGTGCATGTCGGCCTGCCCCTTTGGCGCCATAGCAGACAAATCGCAGATATTCCAGCTTGGAAGGGCCATGAGAAGGGGCGATAAAATAATAGCCGAAGTCGCCCCCGCAATAGTCGGGCAGTTCGGCCCTAAGGCCACTTTAGGCAAAATAAAGGCCGCCCTTTTAGACCTCGGCTTTGAAGATATGTACGAGGTGGCCGACGGCGCCGACATGGGCTGCATAGCCGAAGCTCACCACTACGTAAACGAGGTTGCGACGGGCAACCTGCCCTTCCTTTTGACGAGCTGTTGCCCCGCCTGGGCCGTTCTCGCCAAAAAGCAATTCCCCGACCTCGCCGCCGAAGTATCGCAGGAACTTACGCCTATGGTTGCCACCGCCCGCGAGATTAAGGAAAAACACCCCGACGCGAGGGTTGTATTTATAGGCCCCTGCGCTGCCAAAAAGTTAGAGGCCTCCCGCCGAACCATAAGAAGCTACGTAGATTTTGTTATAACCTTTGAAGAGCTTGGCGGCATATTCGAGGCGAAGGGCGTTGTTCCCGAAAACATGCCCGAAGCCGAACTCCATAAAGACGCTACGGGCGCGGGCAGAGGTTACGCCGTAGCCGGCGGCGTCGCTAACGCCATTGAAAAGTGCATCAACGAGTACTACCCCGGCACTCCCGTTAATATAACTCACGCCGAAGGCCTCGCCGACTGCAAAAAGGCGCTGCAGCTTGCCAAGGCGGGCAAACTTAAAGGCTGTATGATAGAGGGCATGGGCTGCCCCGGCGGCTGCGTCGCGGGCGTAGGAACGATTATTCCGCCTGAAAAGGCTAAGGTGCTTGTAGACCTCGCCGTTAAAAACAGCAAGGAAAACATCCCGCCCGAAGACCTTATAGAGACGGCCGAACGCCTTACCAAAATGCAGTAATAAGCGCCGAGGCAAGCCTTAAATAACACAATATAATCTTAAAGGGGCGAATATTTCGCCCCTTTATTAAAAACCCGAAAAAGGGCAATAACAAATATATGAATGATTGCATTATAATAGGCGGAGGCCCCGCAGGCATATCCGCCGCGATAAATTTAAAGCTTAATAACAAGGAATTTTTATGGCTCAAGGGCAAAAATTCGGTAAAAAAAGTCAGCTCGGCGGAAGTTATTAAAAACTACCCCGGCCTTCCGGACATAACGGGCGAACAGCTCGCCTGGACTTTGACTAACCACGCCGATATGATGGACATACAGGGCACAGAAGAAATCGCCACCGCGATATACGACCTTGGCGGAAGTTTCGCCGTTGCGGCGGGCGAAAACACGTACGAGGGCAGGACGGTAATTTTATGCCTCGGCGTAACAACGGCAAAGCCTATAGACGGCGAGGAAAAATTTTTAGGCAAGGGCGTGAGTTACTGCGCCACGTGCGACGGTTTTTTGTATAAGGGCAAAAATATAGTCGTGATGCTTACCGACAAGGCGTTTGAAGCCGAGGCAGAATTTTTGTGTTCGCTGGCAAAAAAGGCGTACGTAATACCGTTATATAAAAATTATGAAATAGACGGTGAAAACGCTGAAATTATTTTGAAAAAGCCCGACAAAATTGAGGGCGAAAAACGCGTTGAACGCGTAATAGTCGGGGGTCAAAGCCTTGACGCGGACGGAATTTTTATTCTGCGTTCGTCCGTCGCCCCCTCTGTTCTTTTGCGGGGACTTAAGACGGAAAACGGCCATATAGAAGTCGACAGAGGACAAAAAACCAATATAGACGGCGTGTTTGCCGCGGGCGACTGCACGGGAAGGCCCTACCAGTACGCTAAAAGCGTAGGCGAGGGCAACGTGGCCGCTCATTCGGTTATAGAATACCTTTCAAAAATCAATCAATGAGGTTTGCGTATTCTTCGTACAGCTCTTCCTGCCGTTTTTTTACGATTTCAAGCTCTTTGCAAAGGCTTTCAATTTTTTTATAATCGGCCGTGACGGCAGGGTCAGCCAAAGACTCCTGTATTTCGTTTTCACGTTCTTCGTTTAAGGATATCTCCGCCTCAATCTGCTTTACGCGGTTTTTCCTCTCGGCCTCGGCGCTGCGGGCGGCGCGGCTTTTGAAGCCCGCCTGCCTTTTAGCCAGATACTCTTTTTTAGCCTTTTCTTCCTCGGCGGCCTTCGCCTGTTCCGAAGCAGCCCTCTTTTCAAGGCGGTAGCCCTCGTAGCCGCCGTTGTAGACGTTCAATTTGCCGTCCTCAATCTCGGCTATGTCCTCGGCTATGGCAGAGATAAAGTACCTGTCGTGCGAAACGAAAATCACAGTTCCTTCGTACTCTTTCAAGGCCCTTTCCAGGCTCTCCCTCGCGGGCATATCAAGGTGGTTTGTCGGCTCGTCCAGAAGAAGCAGATTGCCCTCTTCCGACTGAAGCACGCAGAGGGCGAGTTTGGCCCTCTCTCCGCCTGAAAGTTCGCCTACTTTTTTATCGATATCCTCGGCTGAAAGCCCGCATCTTGCGAGCATGGAACGGATTTCCGTCTGCGAAAAAAGCAAATGGCGGTTCCACAGCTCGGAAAGCACGGTGTTTGACATATCGAGGTTGGCGTTTTCCTGGTCGTAATAGGCTATCTTCACAAACCTGCCTAAGGTTATTCCGCCGCCCCCTCCCGAGACTATCGCCTTTAAAAGGGTGGATTTTCCCGTTCCGTTTTCGCCGGTAATTGCAACCTTATCCCCCCTTTTAACTTGTAATTGACCCCCTGATATCAGCGATTTACCGCCGATTTCAAGGTTTAAATTCTGTATATCCAATACGTTTTCGTAAGAGGTCTGAGTGAAGGCAAATTTAAACCGAGGCGGCTCGGGAGGCAGATAGGGCTTTTCTATAAGTTCCATTTTATCAAGCTGTTTTACCCTGCTCTGCGCCGATTTTGCCGTTGTCGCCCTTACGATATTTTTATCCACGTACGTCTGCAGCCGCGCGATCTCTTCCCGCTGTTTTTTATACTCCTTTTCCTGCAAGGCTATGCGGTCTTCTTTTAGAACTTTGAATTTTGTGTAGTTGCCGTTGTAAAGGCACAGCTTTTTATTCTCAATTTCGGCCGTTTTTGTCGCCACCCTGTCTAAAAAATACCTGTCGTGAGACACAACAAGCACCGCGCCTTTAAAGGTTGAAAGGTAATCCTCCAGCCAGAATAGCGTCTTGATATCCAGATGGTTTGTCGGCTCGTCCAGTATCAAAAGGTCTGGTTGCTCCAGAAGAAGCCTCGCGAGCTTGAGCCTCGTCCTTTCGCCGCCCGACATGGTAGAGATTTTCTGGTCGTAACAGTCGGCAAAATTCATTCCGCCGAGCACCGTTTTAACCCTGACTTCGGCGTTGTAGCAGTCGTATGCGGCAATGTACTTATTCAGACTTTCGTATTTTGCAGACAGAACGTTGTACTCCCTTCCGCCGTATTCGCACTGCGAAAGCTTTTCCGAAAGTTCGGCGAGGCGTTTTACCGCCTCAGTCTGGTCCTTTACCGCCTCAAGCATCTGCGAGTAGACGGTGCCGTCGCCCTCAAGGCCGCCGTTCTGTTCTAAAAGGCCTATAGCCGCCCCGTTTTTTACCGAGATTTCCCCTTTATCGGGCGACAATATGCCGCATATAAGCTTTATAAGGGTAGTTTTGCCCGCGCCGTTTTCGCCGATAAGGCCTACCCTTTCGCCCTCGTTCACCGTAAGGCTTACGCCGTCCAATATTAAGTTGCCCTGATAAGAAAAACTTATATCGTTTAAATTGAATAACATAGTTATTTGTATAAAATTGTTGTTCCCTAAAAGTCAATAATCCCATTCAGGGATAAACTGCTCGTCGGCGCTGGAAAAATCCTGCAAAAACACGTTCTTTAAACCGGCGGCCTCCACTGCGTCAAGCGCCCTTAAATATTCCCTTTTTGTTATCCGCCTTTTAAGTTCGGGAATATTTTCAACGTCGCCGTAGGGAGTGTACTGGCTCATAAGCGAAAAGTAAACGTCCTTATTCAGAGAAGCCACAAAATTTACCGCCTTTACGGCCTCGCCCGCGTTGAGGGGCAATATAAGGTGCCTTACTATGCAGCCCGAAAGCATTTTGCCGTTTTTATCAAATGATAAGGGCTTTGTAGCCATATACTTTATCGCGGGTATGGCGTAGTCGGGGTAGTCGGCCCGCGCGGAGTACCTCGCCGCCCCCTCTTTTGACATAAATTTTAAATCGGGCAGCCATATGTCGGTAAAACTTTCGGCAAGCTTTAAAGTCTCTGTTTTTTCGTAGCCGTGCGTGTTATACACCACGGGTATCGCAGGGCGGTAGATTTCAAACGCCTCGGCGATTTCCCTTACGTAGTGAGTAGGGTTTACGAGGTTGATATTGTCCGCCCCCTCGTCTTCGAGCCGCTTAAAAATATCGGCGAGTTCGTTTACAGTAATTTCCTTCCCGCGGGTATTGCGGGAAAGTTCGTAGTTCTGACAGAACACGCACTTTAAACTGCAGCCGCAGAAAAATATACAGCCGCTCCCCTTTGAAAAGGATACAAGCGGTTCCTCAAACGGATGAAGGTAATACTTTGCGATTTTAAGGCCGCCTACCGAGCAAGCCCCTCTGTTTAAAGGTCTGTCCGCCCCGCACGATACGGGGCAAAGAGTACATTTCATATTTTTTAACCGAGAAAATTTACTAACAATTTTTATTATAAATGATTTTCTTTATTAATGCAATTAATTTTATTTGACAGTGTAAAATGCAGATGTTATAATGCTGACATAACCTATAAAGAGTGTGCGAGAGAACGGCTCACAGACCACACAGCAACCTGCAAAGCAAGGTGCTAATGCCGTACCGATGGGAAAATCACAAAAATTACGCCCTGCGGTACGCCGCAGGGTTTTTACTATACCGAAAAACTAATAAAGGGAAATTTTATGAAAAAATTATTCACAAGCGAAAGCGTTACCGAAGGACACCCCGACAAACTTTGCGACCAGATTTCTGACGGAATACTTGACGAAATACTTAAAAAGGACCCTATGGCCCGCTGCGCCGTAGAGTGTTGCGCCGCGTACAACCAGGTAATGATTATGGGCGAGGTTACAACAGACGCCAAAGTCAACTTTAAAAAGGTTGCCCGCGACGTTATAGCCAGGGTTGGTTATACATTCGGCTCGTTCAGGGCGGACGACTGCAAAATAACCGTAGCCGTACACAGGCAAAGCCCCGATATTGCCATTGGCGTGGACAGCTCGGTAGAAAACCGCTGCGGCGGCGACAAGTACGACGCTTTAGGCGCGGGCGACCAGGGAATGATGTTCGGCTACGCCTGCGACGAGACGGAAACATATATGCCTATGCCCGCCTACCTTGCGAACAAACTCGCTAAACGGCTCGCCGACGTAAGGCAATGCGGACTGTTAGAATACCTCCGCCCCGACGGCAAGACGCAGGTTACCGTGGAATACGACGGCAGAACGCCTAAAAGGGTTGACACGGTGGTTGTATCCTGCCAGCACGACGAAAGCGTTACAAACAACCAGCTAAGGGCGGACATCAAAAAGCACGTAATAGAACGGATTATTCCCGAAAATTTACTCGACGAAAACACTAAATATTACATCAACCCTACGGGCAGGTTTGAAATCGGCGGACCCGAGGGCGACAGCGGCCTTACGGGCAGAAAGATTATCGTAGACACCTACGGCGGAAGATGCGCGCACGGCGGCGGGGCTTTTTCCGGCAAGGACCCTACCAAGGTAGACCGCTCGGCCACTTATATGGCGAGGTACATCTGCAAAAACGCAGTCGCCGCGGGGCTGTGCAAAGAGATTGAACTTCAGGTGGCTTACGCCATAGGCGTTTCTACCCCCGTCTCTGTCTATGTAAACACCTTCGGCACCGGCATACTCGCCGACGAAGACCTCGCCGACATAATAGTTAAAGAATTTGACCTTCGCCCGAGCGCCATAATAGACGTTTTGGACCTTCGCCGCCCTATCTACTCGCAGACGGCGGCCTACGGCCACTTCGGCAAAGAGGGCCTGCCCTGGGAATTTACTGACAGAGCAAGTGACCTTGCAAAATACTTAAAAAAGTAAATTGCCCCTGCAATATATGGCAACGAAAAGCAAATACAAACAAATTATAGATGCAATTTTCCCTAAAAACATCACCTGCGATTTATGCGGATTGGAAACGTTTGACGGCAGCAACCTCTGCAAGGAATGTTTAAAGACGATAACGTTTAACAACGGCGTAACATGCCCCGTTTGCGGGCGGAAGACGGCGAGGCCGGAAATCTGCGGCGAGTGCAAGGCCGACGCGCCGAAGTATAAAAAAGGCGTGAGTGCCCTGGTTTACGACAAAGGCGGGGCGAGGCTGGTTTTGCGTTTTAAAAACGGGAAAGAATATCTTGCCGACTACTTCGGCGAACTTCTGGCGAAAAAAGTAAAGGAATTGCCGCCCTGCGACTTTATCACCTTCGTTCCCCTTACAAAAAAGAAAGAGTACGACCGTGGATTTAACCAGGGAAGGCTGCTCGCCAAAGAGCTGAGCCAGAGGATAGACATTCCCGTAAAGGAAGTTCTGAAGAAAAAACGGGATACGAACGACCAGAAAAGGCTCTCCCGCCGCGACAGAGCGGAAAATCTGAAGGGCGTTTTTCAGATTATCGACAGAGACGCCTGCAAGGGCAAGAACATTCTTCTTGTAGACGACGTGCTTACGACGGGGGCCACCGCAGACGAAGTTACAAGAGAGCTGAAAATCGCTGGCGCCAAGGCGGTATACTTTGCCACCGTCGCCTCGGTAGAATACAAGCAAAAAACTGAAATCGACGAAATTTAAAAGACGGGCAAGCCCGTCTTTTTTATTAATTGGTGTATTAATATAATGCAATTACTCTATGCCTAACATATTTTTAAATTCGGATTCGTCAATGATTTTTATGCCTGACTTTTTGGCTTTGTCAAGTTTGGAGCCCGCCTCGTCGCCGGCTAAAACCAGAGTGGTTTTGGCCGTAACGGAAGACTGACACATCCCGCCGTTTTCCTCTATAATTTTTTGAGCCTGCGACCTTTTATAGGTAGGCAATGTTCCCGTCAAAACAACAAATTCACCTGCGAATATGCTTGATTTAACCTCTTTTTGCTTATTTTTCGGCGTAACGCCTGCGGCGAGCAAAGCGTCCACTTCGGCCGCGTTTTCGGGCGTTGAAAACCAGTTTACAATGCCGTCCGCCGTAATTTCGCCGATATTTTCCAACGCGATAAGGCTTTCCCTGTCCGCCGCGCGTAAATTTTCAAGGGTTTTAAAGGTAGAAGCCAAGTCTGCGGCGGCGACTTTGCCTACCCCCTCTATGCCGAGGGCGAAGATAAAGCGGGCGAGCTCGCTGTCCTTGCTTTTTGAAATTGCCCCTAATATATTGCCGATCTTTTTATCTTTAAACCCATCTAACGAGGAGAGATCTTCGGCTGTAAGGCTGTAAATCTGCGAACATTCCCTTATGTTCAACTGGTCGTAGAACTGCCCCGCCGTCATTTCGGAAAGTCCCTCTATATCCATCGCGTCTTTGCTGCAAAAATGCGCTATTCTGCCTACCACCCTCGGCTTGCACATGCGATCGGGACAGAAAAGGTTTGCCCCGACTTCAACAAGCTCGCTTCCGCAGAAGGGGCACCTCGTAGGTTTTTCTATGCCTACGCTGCCCTCGGTATGCTCCACCGCGCCGAGTATTTCGGGGATAACCTCGTTGGAACGGCGGATAAGCACCTTGCTGCCTACCTTAACATCCTTTCTTATAATGTCGCCGAAGTTATTTAAGGTCGCCCTGCGGACGGTCACGCCGGCAAGATCCACGGGTTCAAGCTCGGCGAGGGGCGTAAGCTTGCCCGTCCTGCCAACCTGCCACCGCACCTCTTTTACGCGGGTTACGCTCTCCTCCGCCTCAAATTTGTAGGCTATCGCCCAGCGGGGGAATTTGTCGGTGAAACCTATAACGTCACGGGCGGGCACGTTGTCAAGCTTCACCACCGCGCCGTCGGTCAAAACGTCAATCTGCCTGCGTTCAAGCTCAATCTGGTTTATGGCGTCCTTTACCTCGTCTTCGTTATGGCATATCCACGGCTTATTGAAAACTTTAAAGCCGTTTTTTGTCAGAAAATCGTAGCACTCCCGCTGCGAAGCAGGCATTCCGTCAGACATGTAATTTATGTCGTAAAACATAATCTCGGGCTTGCGGGCGGCCGTGACCGAAGGGTCAAGGTTGCGTATCGCCCCCGCCGCAGCGTTGCGGGCGTTTTTCAAGGGCTCCGCCGCCGTCTCGTTGTACTTTTTAAGAACGGAAAGCCTTATCACCGCCTCGCCCTTTACCTCTAAAACGCCCTTATAGTCAATCGCGAGGGGGAAAGACCTTATTGTAAGGCACTGCGCCGTTACGTCTTCGCCTACAACACCGTTGCCCCTGGTTGAAGCCCGAACAAACTTGCCGTCTTCGTAAGTCAGGCACATAGTCAGCCCGTCAAATTTGTATTCCACCGTGTAAACGGGGTCGGAAACAACTTTGCCTATGCGGGTGAAAAAGGAATCGAGCTGTTCAAAAGTTACGGCCTTATCAAGACTGTAAAGGCGGGAGATATGCTCGTGACGGGAAAAACTTTTTAAAGGCTCCCCGCCTACCCTTCTGGTAGGACTGTCAAAGAGAACTTCGCCCGTCTCCTCTTCCAAAGCCCGCAATTTGTCGTATAGGGCGTCGTACTCCCTGTCGTCAACCGAGGGATTGTCTAAAACGTAATATTCGTGAGACCATTTATTAAGCTGGTCTACCATTTGCCGCATTGTCATATTTTTTACCTGAAATAATTATTCCCGCAATTCAATCAATTTAAAACATACGTTCTAAATAATCTTGACAATTTGTTGAATTTGCTGTATAACATTAACGCAACACAGAGTTGCTGCAACAAGAGAATATATACCTTGGCGGTTGGCCTTTCAGAGGATGGATAAAATCTTTCCTTGAGAGGTGATTTTTATGGATACAAATATTATCGAATCTCTTCTGAATTATTTGGTAGAGATTAAGGTTGTATCTTATTTTAAAGTTACAGACAATCAGATAGTAATTCATTACATAAAAAAATAGCCGCCGTTGAAAACGATAATGCCAGACGGACTATTTTTTAGCAGCATAGGATAACCGTTAATGTATTGCCACTAGTTGTATTTTTATTATACAA
>JAJPXK010000134.1 GCA_021205485.1 Clostridia bacterium
AACATCCCCCTTGCTAAAGCCATAGCGGCCAAGCTCAATACAACGCTCGGCGATATGGAACTCACTCATTTTTCGGACGGTGAAATATACGTGCGTTACGAAGAATCCATAAGGGGCAAAGACGTATTCCTGATTCAGTCTACAAGCGATCCCGTAAACACCAACCTGATGGAGCTTCTTATAATGATTGACGCGGCGAAACGTGCCAGCGCGGGCAGAATTACCACGGTTATTCCCTATTTCGGTTACGCCCGCCAGGACAGGAAGGCCCGTTCGCGCGAACCGATAACGGCAAAGCTCGTCGCCAACCTTATAACTTCCGCCGGGGCCGACAGGGTGCTCACAATGGATCTGCACTGCATGCAGATTCAGGGATTTTTCGATATCCCCCTCGATAACCTCATAGGCGGACCTACCCTTTACAACCATTTCAAACCTAAGGTTGACGAAAATTTCGTAGTAGTTTCCCCCGATATAGGCTCGGTAAACCGCGCCCGCAAGGTGGCCGCGAGGATGGACGCAAAAATGGCCATAATCGATAAACGCCGCCCTAAAGCCAACGTAATGGAAGTTATGAACATCATAGGCGATGTCGAGGGCAAAAACTGCCTTATGGTTGACGATATGATAGACACGGCGGGCACGATAGTGCAGGGCGCCAAAGCTTTAAAACAGGCCGGCGCCAAAGAAATTTACGCCTGCTGCTCGCACGGCGTTCTTTCCGGCCCCGCAATAGAGAGGCTTGCGTCCTCGCCTATAAGCGAACTCGCCATGCTCGATACCATAAACATACCCGAGGAAAAGATGCTTCCCTCATTCAAGATGATATCCACGGCTTCTATTTTCGCCTCGGCTATAGAAAACGTTTATCTTGACAAACCTATGTCTAAAATTTACGACTGATAAAAAGTAAAAAATTGTCTCGCATTTACGCCACAGCAACCCTGTGGCGTTTACTGGCATTAAGGTTGCAATATGTATATAATAGTCGGTTTAGGTAACCCCGAAGAAAAATATTTCAAAACATTCCACAATTTAGGCTACAACGCCGTAGGCGACGTCGCCGCAAAGCTCGGGGTAAAATTTAAAAAGAGGGAGTGCTCCTCTTATACGGCGGAGGCCAACGTTTCGGGCGAAAAAGTAATTTTGGCTCGCCCTCTTACATATATGAATAACAGCGGCGAGGCTGTAAAACAGCTCCTCGCAAAATATAAAGCGGACCCTTCTCAGCTTACGGTAATCTACGACGACTACGATATCCCTAAGGGGAAACTGAGAATACGTCCCGAAGGCAGCGGTGGCACTCACAACGGGATGAGGTCGGTCATAGCCGAAATCAATACCGAAAAATTTACCCGCATCCGCATCGGGATAAGGGATAGCGAAGTAAACATACCTATCATCAACTACGTTCTGTCCGAAGTAAAAAAGGATGATTATTCCCTGTTCGTCTCTGCCTGCGAAAGGGCGGCGGATGCCGCGATATCGCTCGCGAAGGGTACCCCTGCAGAACTGGTAATGACGGAATTTAACGGCTGAAAGACATTTTCAGCTCTGTAATCGGCAAAAAGTGGAAAGATTTTTTACTTACGACAATTTAGGCGGGGAATATAAATCCCTGCGCGACGACTGCCGCCTCGGTGTTCCGACGGCGGTTTTCGGCGTGTCCGATCCGCATAAATATCTTACGGCTTCGCTTACGGAGGGCAAATTTTTATACGTTGCCGCAGACCAACTCTCCGCTCAGCGGGCTCACGCGGCGATCTCCTCGCTGACGGGCGAAAAGGCTACGCTTTTAACGGCCAAAGACGACGTGCTTTTGTATAAAGACGCTGTTTCCAAAGATTCGTTATATTCAAGGCTCGCCGCCGTAAGCGAAATTGACGCTGGCGCCCGTATAACGGTATGCGACGCAGAGGCCCTTTTGCAGCTTTTTCCTGCAAAAACCAGGTCGCTTGTATTAAACGTCGGCGAAGAATGCGATTACGCGTCGCTGCCTGCGGCGCTGACGGCTTCAGGCTACGCGAGGGAATACGATGTAGAGGCCAAGGGGAGTTTCGCCGTAAGGGGAGATATTATAGATATCTACCCTATAAACTGCTTGAATCCCGTAAGGATAGACTTTTTCGGCGACACGGTGGAACGCATACGCCCCTACGACGCGGTGACGGGCGATCGTCTGCCCGAAGTAAAGACGATAACGATAATTTCCGCAGCCGAGGCCGTTATCCCCGAAAAAGATATGCCCGCGGTAAAAAAAGCGTTGTCTGACGGCCTTAAAAAATTTGCGGACATTCACGCCTTCCGCAGGGCTCAGGCCATTTCCGACGATATAAAGGGCAAGATGGATTGCGGCGTCTTCGCGGGGGCGAGTTATCTGATGCCGCTTCTTAGCAATACCCGTACCGTTTTTGACGTAATTTCCAAAGATACACTCATTATTTTTGATGAATGCAAGCTGATAAACGATAAAGTCGAAGGGGTATATTCCGAGCATACAAACCGCTTTAAAGAGTTAAAGGCGGGCGGCGAGGTCTTCGATTTCAGCGTAAACCAGATAGCCCCCCCGGATTACTTTTTTAACGGCTTAAAAAATTACCGCTGTATGGCGGTGCAGAACTTTTTAAGCAGCACATTCTTCTTTCAGCCTTTAAAAACTTATAAATTAAAATCAACGCCCGTCCCTTCTTACCTCAACGTGTTCGACCAGTTTATAACCGACGCCAAAAACTGGCTTAAAGGGGGCTACCGCATGCTTGTATACTGCGGCAACCAGGGCAGGGCGGAAAAACTTACGCAAATTTTATGCGACGAAGGCCTGCCCGTAAACCCTGTGCCCTACAAGCTTGAAACTTTAAGGGGCGTGGCTATTACCGAAGCCGAGCTCGCTCACGGCCTTGTAATTCACGAAAGCAAGCTTGTTATAATAGGCAGTTCGGATTTATATACAAAGTCCGCCGTTCAAAAACGCATACGCCGCAAACGCGGCGATATGTTCTCCGCCCCCGAAATAGGGCAGTACGCCGTACACGAAACTCACGGCGTAGGCAAAATCACCGGCACAAAAAAGATTGAAACCACCGACGGAATTAAGGAATACGTAAGCGTGGAATATAAGGGCGGCGATATCCTGTATGTTCCCGTAGAGCAGATGGATATACTTTCCCGCTACGTCGGCGAAGAAAATCCCGCCCTCTCTAAAATAGGCGGGGCCGACTTTGAAAGGGTTAAAGAGAGGGTAAAGGCCTCGATAAAAAAACTCGCGTTCGACTTGAAGGAACTTTACTCCGAACGCAGCAAAAAAAAGGGCTACGCCTTCCCCGAAAACGCCGTGATGATGGAGGAATTTGAAAACGCCTTCAAATATGAAGAGACCCCCGACCAGTTGAGTTCCATTCAGGAAATCAAAGAGGATATGTGTTCAGACAAAGTGATGGACAGGCTGCTGTGCGGAGACGTCGGCTACGGCAAGACAGAAGTCGCCCTTCGGGCGGTGTATCTGTGCGTTTTAGGCGGCAAACAGGCGGCCATAATGTGCCCGAGCACAATTCTTGCCAACCAGCACTATGCTACGGCTGTCGAACGCTTCGCCGATTTCGGCGTAAGGGTAGAGTGCTTAACACGATTCAAAACCCCGTCGCAGCAGCAGGAAATACTCTCTAAGCTTGCAAACGGCCAGATAGATCTTTTAATCGGCACGCACAGGCTTCTTTCAAAAGATGTTGTGTTCTATGATTTAGGCCTTCTGGTTTTAGACGAAGAACAGCGTTTCGGCGTAGAGCATAAAGAGAGAATAAAGCACATAAAAAACAACATAGACTGCCTTACCATGACTGCCACGCCTATACCGCGTACCCTTCATATGTCGCTTTCGGGCATAAGGGATATAAGCACTATAAACACCCCGCCGAGGAAGCGGCTTCCCGTGCAGACTTATGTGGTGGAAGAGACCGAAACGCTTATACGCGACGCCTGCGTAAGGGAACTTTCCCGCGGAGGCCAGGTATTTATTTTATATAACAGGGTAGAAAGCATACAGACTTTCGCCGCAAAGGTCGCCGCTATAATGCCCGAAGCTTCCGTATGCTATATTCATGGCAGAATGGATAAAGACCGCCTTGAAAAGAGCATGATAGACTTCTGCGAGGGCAGGCACAATATCCTTGTAACCACAACGATAATAGAAAACGGCATAGATCTTCCTAACGCCAACACAATAATTGTCATAGACGCCGACAGGCTCGGCATCTCGCAGCTTTACCAGCTAAGGGGAAGGGTAGGCAGAAGTTCCCGTCTCGCTCACGCCTATTTTACCTACAAGGCTGAAAAGGTTTTATCGTCCGACGCCGCCGCGAGGCTCAAGGCCATTATGCAGTTTACCGAACTCGGCTCAGGCTTTAAAATCGCCATGCGGGACCTTGAAATAAGGGGCGCTGGCAATGTTTTAGGGGCTGAACAGCACGGGCATATGGATAAAGTAGGCTACGAGCTGTACTCAAAACTTTTAAAGGAAGAGCTTACGGGCGAAAAACAGACCGCCGCAGAGCTTGACATAAAGGCCACGGCGTACATTCCCGAAAATTATGTGGAATCCCCCGCGGGCAGGATGGACTGCTACAAGCAGATTGCTGAAATACGTTCTGTCGCCGACTATAAAAGGGTATGCCTTTCTATAGAAGACTACTACGGCGAGATGCCCGACGAGGTGTTAAACCTTCTTATAATAGCGGTGTTAAAATCGTACGCGGCAAAATTTTCCATCAGAAAAATTACCGTAAGCAGCAAGGCCGCCGAACTGGAACTTTCCTCTATAGAGACGTTAGGCGACAAAAGAATTAAAGCCGCGCTGGACAAGACTGCGGGCAATACAACCCTTTCAGTCGCTTCGTCGCCTAAAATTTTATTCAGGCCTAAGGCTAATCCCGCAAAAACTATGATAGATATGACTAATTTTTTAAAATTTGCGGTAAGTTTTGCGTAATTTTTTGTAAAATGATTTGCTATAACGGCTAAATTATTATATAATGGTTACTGTGCCGTATGGCATTTAAGAACGATATATAAGTTCGGAGAAATCTTTTATGAAAAGAAGAACTAAAATATTAAGCCTGCTGGCTGCGGGCGCCGTAACAAGCACGGCGGTATTTTCAGGCTGTTCGCTTGTTTCTACCAATCCTCAGGCGGATATGGAGCAGGTTATAGCGACGGTGGACATAACTTCGTCCATTGAAGATGGCGACGACCTGTACGCGTATACAAGCGCCATAAGCGAAGAAAAGGAAATAACAAAACGCGACCTTGTGGCTTACTTTATAAGCGCGGGCTATTCATATTTAAGCAGCGGCTCAACCTACGGCGAAACGTTTGAAACCCTCGCCGAGGCCCTTGTGGATAACGAAATTTTAATCCAGTATTCCGTTATGGCTACTCTTTATGATATGGTAGATACCGAGTACGACAAAACTGCGTTAACCACATATTCTTCCAAAACAGAGGTAGAGGCGTACGAGTGGCTTCTTGACTATCAGTCGCAGGTAATAAGCGAAAAGAGCGGCGAGGACGCTGTGGATTATTCCCTTCTTTGCAAGTATTCGATCTATCAGTCGGTAAATAATTCTATAGACTCTTACGAAGAAGATATCCTTGACATCGACGACGACAGCGAAAGTTCTTCTGCGACATTGCCTACAAACGTTGATACCGAGGTGGACAATTACTACCCCGTAACCGATAACGGCGACCTTGACTACGGCATTTACACTGGCTATACGGGCGCCTTGATAGGCGACAGCGGAACATACTCCGACGATATGCTTGAAGGCTCAAACTATTATACCCGCGCCAAGGCGTACAATAAATATATACAGGTGCTTGACGCCAACTACCTTATTCTTGACGATGAGGACGTTACCGACGTTTACAGCCTCAATTATATACAAAACCAGTATCTGACGCTTCTGCGCGAACAGCTTGTCTCCAATTATTACGAGATTTACGAGCTTAAATTTGCCGAAAAGATGCTTGATTCCGACGGCGACGGCACAGAAGATTACACTTACCTTCAAAACCGTTACGACGTATTAAAGGCTCAGCAGTCGTCAGATTACACCGATTCTTCAAGTTATTCTTCGGCTTTAAGCAATATGTCATCTTCGTCGTTTGTGCTTTACAGCCCCGAAGGCGGCACATTCGGCTATGTGTATAACATACTCGCTCAGTTTACAACGTCTCAGTCATCCGCCCTTACATCGTTATCAACAATGGTGGACAACGACCTTATTTCGCAGGACGATTACTATTACGAGCGTAACCAGCTTCTTAAAAACGTAACAACCTACGACCAGCGTTCAAGCTGGTTCAACGGCGGCATAGATTACAGCTTTGACGCGACAGAGTATTATACGGCTGACGAATATTACGGCAACAGCGATTACCTTTTCTTTGAAGATAACCTTACCGATACAACACGGTACGAAAGCCTTGAAAATTACTACGGCAAGTACGCATTCAACGGTACGGCGATACTCAACGAGGACGAAGAAACCTACACAATAATTACAAACAAACTCGATGTAGACGGCCTGCTCGGTGAATTTGAAGGGTATATTAACTTTGTTCTCGGGCTTGAAGGCATTTCGGGCACCGCAAGCAGTACTAAAACCACTGATTATTACCTGACAACAACCTTTACAGACGGAAATTACAGTTCAGAAACGGACGGCGTAATAGATTACAGCAAATTTATTTACGCTATCGGCGAGGTAGCCATCGACGAAACGTTTGATATGGCAGACCTTACCAATATTAATTCAAGCTATTACACAATAATGAGCGCCGTAAACGAATTGCAGTACGCTTACACAACAGATACCTCGATACTCTCTACCTACGTAGGCTATTCTCTCGCTTACACGGGCGAAGGTACGACAAGCTATGTTCTTGAATTTGAATACGCCGCAAAAGACGCTATAGAAAGGGCGGCAGTAGAAAACGGAGGCAAGGGCGCGGGTACCTACTGCGTTGTAGCTACCGACTACGGCTGGCATCTGATATATGTAACGGCTACCCTTACGGCAGGCGAAACTTATACCCCTGATTGGTCAAGAGTTAAAACCGAGGGCACTTTTGAATACAACTTCTACGAAATGCTTAAAGAAACTGATATTGAAAGCGCTTCTTCCGAGCATCAGCAGAACCTTATAGTCAAATACTACAACGACTGCGTAACAATATACGAAGACACGTTCGAAGACCTCACATCTCTCACCACAACATTGAGCTGATAAATACAAAAGCAATAAAAATTATACACCTCTTTACGGGGTGTATTTTTTTATGCAAAGTTTGCTGTAATATATAATAATGTATAAGCATATATTAAACCGTTGAAATTATTTTAAAGGTTTGGTATGACTACTTTTCAGGCGTTGCTGTTAGGAATAGTACAGGGGCTTACCGAGTTTTTGCCTGTATCTTCAAGCGGACATCTCGTTCTTCTGCAAAATCTGTTCAATATAGATCTCTCGGGCGTAGACATGTTTTACGACATTACGCTTCATTTAGGCACTTTATTTGCCGTTTTCGCGGTGTTTTATAAGGATATATTTAACTTATTCAGACGCCCGGGGAAGAACCTTTTATACCTTATTTTCGCAAGCCTGCCCGCAGCAGTCGTCGGCATATTTTTCGGCGATATCATAGACGAACTTTTTTTCGGCGGAAAGTATCTTTTTATATGTTTTTTAATCACGGCGGCGATGCTCGCCTCTGCTCAGATTTACGCTAAAAAAAGTAAAAACGTATTGCCTTTAAACAAAAAAAGCGTAGCCGTTATGGCGTTGGCGCAAGCCGTTGCCGTAATCCCCGGGATTTCCCGAAGCGGGGCGACCGCCGCGGCGGGCACCCTTGCGGGCGCTGACAGGGAACAGGCTGCAAAATTCTCTTTTTTAATGAGTATTCCCGTAATCGCGGGCAGTTTTTTTATTACGCTTGTAAAGGGAATAGGGGGAGGGGAGTTTGCCTCCGTCTTTATAAATTCGGGGCAAAATTTAGGCCTGTGCGTAGCCGTAAGCATAGCCGCGGCCGCGGTTTCTTCCCTCGCCTCGGTAAAAATTATGCTCAAAGCCGCAACAAAGGCTAATTACATACCTTTTATCGTATATCTTTTAATTTTATCCGCCCTGTGCGCTTATCTCACGTTTTCGGGCAGGTTATAAGAAAAAACTTCGCCGTAAAATGGCGAAGTTTTAAACAAAAATATACTGTGCAATCTCTTTTGCCGTAACAAGCCGAAGCGTTAAACCGTACAGGTAACTCCTGCAAAGCTACCTTATGGCACACCTCAGAATCTGTTTAGTGCTGCTATATCCCTATCCTGACACGGTTCGCAGCCTTTGGTTGCATAAGACCTTGCTATCAACGCCCCTTATACGGCGCGGCCTTCCACCTGTTGCGTCGGGAGAGATAATTCAGTCCAGCTATAGCGGATTGCTGGTACAGGGCACCGCTGACTCCCCACTTAGCACAGCACAATTATTCTAACAAATATTTTTGCCTTTTGCAAGCGTTTGCCTTATTTAATTTTAATATTGGCTTGACTTTTTTAAAAGTATATTCTACAATATCCTAGTAAATGAATATGATTTTTTAAGGAGTTTTACCTTTATGGCAGAAAATTGTTCACACGATTGCGGTTCGTGCAGCGCAGACTGCTCTTCACGTGAAAAGCCCGACTTAAAAAAGAAGCCTCATGAGATGAGCGATATACGCAGGGTTATCGCCGTAGTCAGCGGCAAGGGCGGTGTAGGCAAGTCTATGACGTGCGCGTCTCTCGCGGTGGCTTCGCAGGCCAAGGGCTACGTCACGGCCGTAATGGATGCAGACATAACGGGGCCTTCCATACCTAAAATGTTCGGCGTTCACGAAAGGGCGAAGGGAGACCAGTTCGGCATTTACCCCGTGGTAAGCAAGACGGGCGTACAGCTTATGAGCATGAATTTGTTGCTTGAAAACGAGGACGACCCCGTAATCTGGAGAGGTTCTTTGATTTCGGGCACCGTCCAGCAGTTTTGGACGGACGTCATCTGGACGGGCGTAGACTATATGTTTGTGGATATGCCCCCCGGCACGGGCGACGTTCCCCTTACGCTTTTTCAGAGCATACCTCTGGACGGCATTATAGTTGTAACCACCCCTCAGGACTTGGTAGGAATGATAGTTTCCAAGGCCGTTAAAATGGCCTCTATGATGAATATTCCTATCTTAGGCATTGTGGAAAATATGAGTTATCTCACCTGCCCCGACTGCGGCAAAAAGATAAACGTATTCGGCGAGAGCGTGGCAGAGGCCGTAGCTTTGGAGCACGGCATACCTTTTGTGGCTAAAATTCCTATAGACCAGAGCCTCACCGCCGCCGCGGATAGGGGTACGATAGAGGCGGAGGAGACAAACAACTACCTTGTAGACTTCTTCGACAAGATCGACGGTTTGTTAAACGAGAAAAAATAATTAAAAAAGTTCGGCTTTAAGCCGAACTTTTTTAATTAAGGCTCCCTTATTAGGGGAGCTGGCAGCCGTAAGGCTGACTGAAGGGTTCATCTTCTTCGCCTACCCTCAGATAGCGTCAGTATACACAGTAGAAGATGTCAACGGAGCCTATGGATGAGGGGAGTAAAAAATTCAATTCTTTTCTGGCATATATTTCCAGTACCGCACGGGCATATAGCCCTTCATCTGCCTTTCGTGAGGGCGTTCCTTTATGTTTACGCTGGCGTAGTATTTTTTCCACAGCCCTTCAAATGTTTTTTCGTATTCCGAAAGGTAAATTTCCGCTTCGCCTACGCCTGTAATAAACCATTCCCTGCCGTCAGACAGAGCGGCCTTTTTACGCTTTAAATCGTGGATTACAA